>JAVCDH010000009.1 GCA_030765805.1 Candidatus Euphemobacter frigidus | reverse complement strand
TACCTCAGTGTAATGCCCCATGCTTTTTATTTCAAGTCTACCTCAAGAAAATGGGACGCTCTTAAAATTTTACTCTTCCGATAAAATCAGGGGAGCAAAGATTTTAATAGTGAATCAAAGAAAAGACCGGGGTATCTTTTAATTTGTCCCGACCGTTCAGAAAATCAAGCTCGATCAAGACCGCGACCCCAACGATCTCCCCTCCATTCTGTTTTACCAGTTCCACTGTCGCCGCTAGGGTACCCCCGGTAGCCAGCAGATCGTCAACGATTAAAACCCGGGTGCCGGGCTGAATGGCGTCTTCATGGATCTCGACCGTGGCAGTGCCATACTCGAGGGCATAACTGGCTTTCCTGGTCTTGTGGGGAAGTTTTCCCTCCTTCCGGACCGGAACCAGGCCGGCACCCAATTTATATGCCAGGACGGCTCCAAAAATAAAGCCGCGAGCCTCCACGCAGACCACCTGATCGATTTCTTGTTCAGTGAACTCCTCCACCAGCAAGTCGATCGCCTCTTTAAAGAGCAGCGGGTTGCTGATCAGAGTGGTGATATCTTTGAAGATAATCCCTTCTTCGGGAAAGTCGGGGATATCACGGATTGCTTTCTTTAAATCTTCTCTGCTCATATAAATTCTCCTTACACCTCATTTCGATCCGGGTCTTGCTCCCTGATGAACTGGCGCAGTTGCTGGATCGTCTTGTTGACAATCTGACGCACCCGTTCTCGGCTGATCCCGAACTTCTTTCCTATATACGCAAGAGTCCGAGTTTCTTCTCCCCCCAGCCCAAACCGCATCTCCAGAATGGCTATCTCCCGGGAGGAAAGTTTCTCGATCATATGGAGCAGCTCCCGGTGGAGATCGGCAATATCCACCATCTCATCCGGAGACAGGGCTTCAGTATCCTGGATCATATCGGCCAGCTTGCTCACCCCGTCCCGGTCGATCGCGGCATCAAGAGAACTGGGGGAGCGGGCCACTTCGTTCAAGTAGTTTATCTCTTTCATGGATATGCCGAATTTCTCAGAGATCTCATCATTGGTGGGAGGACGTCTCAATTGCTGGCTCAATAAAGCCACTTTCTTCTTAAAGGTATTGACTTTCTCCTGCATATAGACAGGGATGCGGATTATCTTCCCCTTATTGGACAGGGCCCTCATAATTGATTGCTTGATCCACCAGGCGGCGTAGGTGCTTAATTTGACCCCTCGGGATACGTCATACCGCTCCACTCCCTTGATCAATCCCAGGTTCCCCTCCTCGATCAAATCCAGCAAAGGGAGTCCCAGATGCTCGTATTTCCTCGCGATCTTCACTACCAGCCGCAGATTAGCCCGGATCAAGTGCCTGCGGGCCTTCGGATCGCCTCCGGCAAATTTTTCTGCCAGTCGGATCTCCTCTTCGCGGCTCAGGAGGGGAGTTGCACCTATCTCTCGAAGATAGATCTTGATCGCCCGGGCTTGCCGTTCGGTGGTCAATCGGGGCTTTCCGTTGGCTGATGTTTTGGACATAGTAACTATATTTTCTATAATTAAACCTGTTTGAGATTTCGAGTTTCGGTCATTAGAATTTGTTTGTTATCCTTCTTCAATCGCCGCCTGGGCTGCGGCCAGTCGAGCAATCGGGACCCGGAAGGGGGAGCAACTAACATAGTTCATGCCCACCCGGTAGCAGAACTTCACCGAACCGGGTTCTCCGCCGTGCTCCCCGCAGATTCCAACTTTGAGATCCGGTCTGGTTGACCGGCCCCGCTCGATAGCTATCTCGACCAGAGCGCCGACCCCCTCCTGGTCGAGAGCCTCGAATGGATCTCCGGGGAGGATCTTCTTCTCCAGATAATCGGGGAGGAAGACGCCGGCATCGTCCCGGCTATAGCCAAACGTCATCTGAGTCAGGTCGTTGGTACCGAAGCTGAAGAACTGGGCTTTTTGGGCGATCTTATCGGCGACCAGGCAGGCCCGTGGTATCTCGATCATCGTCCCGACCAGATAAGTTATCTTTGCCCCTCTTTTTTCTATAATCTCATCAGCGGTGGCGCGAATGATCTCCTCCAGATAGTCGAACTCCGCGCTGGTGCCGATCAAGGGAACCATAATCTCCGGCCGGACCATGATTCCCTTCTTCGCGACTACGCAGGCGGCCTCGATTATCGCCCGGGTCTGCATCACGCAAAGTTCGGGATAGGAGATCGAGAGCCGGCAGCCTCGATGACCCAGCATCGGGTTCATCTCATGTAAAGCCGTAATCCGCTCGGCGACTTTTTTGGGACTGATCCCGAGAACTTTCGCCAGTTCCCGCTGCTCTTTAGCCTGGTGAGGCACAAATTCATGGAGAGGCGGATCGAGCAAGCGGATAGTAACCGGGAGTCCGTCCATCGCCTTGAAGATCCCTTCAAAATCCTTGCGCTGATAGGGCAATAGTTTCCCGATCGCTTTCCGGCGCGCCTTCTCATCCTCCGCGAGGATGAACTCGCGTACCGCCATGATGCGGTCACTCTCGAAGAACATATGCTCGGTCCGGCAGAGACCGATCCCCTCCGCGCCGAAGGCCCGGGCGGCCACGGCGTCCGGGGGTGTATCAGCGTTGGTGCGGACCCCCATCTTCCGGAACTCATCGGCCCAGTTGCTCACCCGCCGGTACATCTTGTAGATAGGATGCTTCCGGGCCCAGCCGACGCCATCCACGACCGCGGCGACTATGGGGGAGGAGGTGGTGGGGATATCAACGTCTCTTCTGTTGTCACAGTAAATGGCGCCCGTCGTACCGTTGAGACTGATGTACTGCCCTTCCCGGACCAGAACTTTGCCGATCATGAACTGCTTCTTCCGGTCGTCGATATTGACCGTTCCGGCGCCGGCCACGCAGCATTTTCCCCATCCGCGAGCAACCACCGCCGCGTGACTGGTCATCCCGCCGGTGCTGGTGAGGATCCCCTGGGCAGCCCACATCCCCCCAACGTCTTCCGGGCTGGTCTCCTGGCGAACCAGGATGAGGCAAGCAGTCGGATCCCGATTGAAGATCTTCTCCGCTGCCTCCGCCGTAAATACCACCCGTCCGGTGGCCGCCCCTGGTCCGGCCGGAAGGCCATAAGCTTTATCAAGGCCCTTCTTAATCACGGCCGCCTCCGCTTTCGGGTCGAAGATCGGGAAGAGAAGCTGGGCCATATGGTCACCTTCGATTCGGCTGATCGCTTGCCGGGGGGTGATCAGTCCGGTTCTTACCATGTCACAGGCCATCTTGATCGCGGCCAGCCCGGTCCGTTTCCCGGTCCGGGTCTGCAGCATGAATAACTTTCCTTCTTGAACAGTAAACTCGATATCCTGCATATCCCGGTAATGGTTCTCGAGTTTCTTCATGATAGCCATCAGTTCCCGGTAGATACGCTTCCAGACCGGGTTCTTCTCCTTCGGCATCTCGACAATCGCCGATGGGGTGCGGATACCGGCAACCACATCTTCTCCCTGAGCGTTGATCAGGTACTCACCCATCGGTTTTCGGTCCCCGTTGGCCGGATTACGGGTAAATCCAACTCCGGTACCGGAGGAATCTCCCATATTACCAAAGACCATCGTCTGGACATTGACCGCGGTCCCCTTCAATCCGGTGATCTTATTGATCTGCCGGTACTTGACGGCCCGGTCGGAATCCCATGATCCGAAGACGGCGTTGATGGAGAGCTTAAGCTGTTTCATCGGGTCCTGCGGGAAGGGCTTCTTAACATGTTTCAGGTAGACTTTTTTGTATCGCTCGACCAGTTCTTTGAGCTGGGAAGCGGTGAGATCGGTGTCATCTTTGGCTTTATATTTCTTTTTGATCCGGGAGAGCTCCACTTCGAAGTCTTCGTGGGCAAGGCCCGTGGACGGCCCCATCACGACATTCCCGAACATGTCGATAAACCGGCGATAACTGTCCCAGCCGGCCCGTGCGTTGCCGGTCTTCTCGATGAAACCCAGGACCGACCGGTCATTCATGCCAAGATTGAGCACGGTATCCATCATCCCCGGCATCGAGACCGCGGAGCCGGATCGGATCGAGACCAGGAGGGGGTCCTGAGCCGCGCCCAGTTTCTTACCCATCAACTTTTCCAGGCGGGCCTGATTTTTCCGTACCTGAGCCAGCATCCCGGCCGGATACTTATGCCCGCGAGAAGAATAATATTCACAGGCATCGGTACTGATGGTGAAGCCGGGTGGAACCGGGAGACCGACATTCGCCATCTCGGCCAGGTTGGCGCCTTTTCCCCCGAGGAGCGCTTTCATTGCCGCCTTGCCTTCCGCTTTACCAGCACCGAAAAAATAGATATACTTTTTCATTGAAGTCTCCTTTTATAAATTAGCCCCTGGCGGGGCTAATTTGGGGAATAGGGATTAGGAAATAGGGATTGGTTCACCCAATTCCTATAAAATGTTGTCTATTCAATAGTTTATTGAAATTCCGATATCTGTCTTCTGTCTCCTACACCATATGTTCCCCTCGCTTGAACTGAAGGAGTGCCAGGTTGGCTACTCGTTCGCTATAGAGACGGTTGATCAGACTCAGGAGGACCATCCGATTCTTTCGCAGGCTCTTCTCCTCAACATTTACCATCACATCTTCGAAGAAGGCGCTTAACAGACCGGAGAAGGCCCGGGCATACATTTTGGTTGCCTCGCGATATTTTTTCTCCTCGATCACCTTGCGGATGGAGGTGGAAGTTTCCAAGGCAGAAAAGAGCCGCTTCTCCGCCGGTTCCTTCAGAAGATCCTGCCGAACTTTCTCTCTTCCCGTCAGCTTCTCCGGATGAACGATATTAAAGGTCCGCTCTACGATCGTGGTCGCCGCCATCAACTCCGTCGTCCCCGCCAGATCCTGAAGCATCCTTACCCGCTTCATAACGTCCGGGAGATCGAACCACCCGGCGGCCAGGACCGCCTGAACAACATCGGGCGGGACGTTGCGAGTCTCCAGAAACGCCTCCAGCCGGTTTCTGAAGAAGTCAAGGACCTGCCGGGCTGCGTCCTTATGACTTGATCTTTCCTGTTTGAGCCCGGTTACAGCTTTCTCCACCAACACGTTAAAACGAAGCGAAAGCTGTTTCTCCGCCACCAGACGGATGACCCCCTGCGCCTGGCGCCTCAAACCATAGGGATCCTGAGAACCGGAGGGTGTAATGCCGGCACCCAGGAAGGCCACCACCGTATCGAGCTTATCGGCGAGAGAAAGAACCTGACCGACCGCCGTCTTCGGAAGTACATCTTCCGCTGAGCGCGGGAGATAATGCTCAAATATAGCCCGCGCTACGTCTTCCGCCTCACCCTGCTTTCGGGCGTACTCCATCCCCATCGTGCCCTGAAGTTCGGTGAACTCCGTCACCATAGCGGTGGTGAGATCACTCTTGCAGAGAAGGACCGCCCGCTTCACATTTTTAACCTGTTCCTCCGACAATCCCAACCGCCCGGCAATAAAAGTTGCCAGCTTCTCCAGCCGCCGGACTTTATCAAGATAAGTCCCCAGCCGGGCGTGAAAGATAACCCCTTCCAGGTCGGGAACCCTTTCTTCAAGACTTCGGAGAAGGTCTTCCTCCCAGAAAAACTCGGCATCGGCCAGGCGCGACCTGAGAACCCGTTCGTTATTCTCTCTGATGGACTTAGTCTTCTTAAAGGGGCCATTGGCCACAACGAGAAACTTTGGAAGCAGCCGGCCCCGTCCATCACGGACCGGGAAGTACCGCTGATGCGTTTTCATCACTGTAATCAATACCGGTGACGGAATATTTAAAAATGACTCATCGAAACTCCCGGAAATTACCCGGGGATATTCCACTAAATTGCCGACCTCATCCACCAGTTCAACATCAAGGTCGGTCTCCCGAATCCCCGGGCGGTATTTTTCCTGCTGTTTAAGAAGACCGGCGACGAGTTTTTTTCGCCTCTCGGTCGGATCCACTATCACGTATTCTCTCCTTAAAATACGCTGATAGTCACTGATATCCGCCGAAGACAGTTTCACCGGTTTATCACCAAAAAAGCGGTGGCCACGAGCATACCGGTCTGCTCTAACCCCGGCCACTTGCAGATCAGTTACATGCTCCCCCCACATAAAAACCAACCACCGGATGGGACGAGCAAATCTGAAGGCGCTGTCCGGGATCCATCGCATTGTCTTTGGGAATTTGATAGAATTGAGAAGTATAATAAGCTCGTCACGCAAGCCCCGCTGACTGTTGAGACGGACCTCCAATTTTAGATACTTCTTCCCGTTTTTTATCCCGGCCTGCAGATCATCAACCGTCTTATCCCGACTGCGAGCAAATCCAATCGCACTTTTATTCCAGTTACCGTTCTCATCTTTAGCCCGCTGTAGAGGAGGACCAAAAACAGTCTCCGTCTTAAATTGAGGAAGATCTTTTATGAATAAAACTAATCGGCGAGGGGTCCCCCAAACAGTAATTGAGGAGGCCAGGGCCCATCTCTCTCCCCATGTCCTGAGTTGATCGAGAGCGGGTTGAATATAGGTAGTCGGAAGTTCTTCCGTTCCAATCTCCAGAAGCATATTACGCCGTTCCATCGCCATCTCGCTCTTCCTCTCCCTTTAAGTACAGTTCCGCACAGGCTTTGGCAAGTTTTCTCACCCGGCCGATATAATTGGCCCGTTCACTGACACTGATCGCACCCCGGGCGTCGAGAAGATTGAAGACGTGAGAGCATTTGAGGACACAATCATAGGCGGGATAGACCAGACCCTTCCGCAACAGGTCTCCCGATTCCCGTTCGAACCGGGTGAAGAGTTCGCGGTATCCGTCCACCGGAACTTCTTCAAAGCTATAGCGGGAGAAGTCGTACTCCAGTCTCTTGCGTATCTCCCCGTAGCTGACCCCATCAGCCCATTCGAGGTCAAAGACACTCTCCACCTTCTGCAAAAACATGGCGATCCGTTCCAGCCCGTAGGTCAGCTCGACCGGGACCGGCTCCAGGTCAAAACCACCCATCTGCTGGAAGTAGGTAAACTGGGTGATCTCCAGGCCGTCACACCACACCTCCCAGCCCAGTCCGGAAGCCCCCAGGGTGGGTGACTCCCAATCATCCTCGACAAAACGTATGTCGTGTGTCCGGGGATCTATCCCCAGCGCCAGCAGGCTCTTAATATATATATCCTGGATCTCCGGAGGAGCGGGTTTGATGATAACCTGATATTGATGGTGCTGATAAAGGCGGTTAGGGTTTTCTCCGTATCGTCCATCTGATGGACGTCGAGACGGCTGCACGTATCCGACCCGCCAGGGATCCGGACCCAGCACTCTAAAGAAAGTCGGAGGCGCGAAGGTTCCGGCACCAACCTCCAGGTCATAGGGTTGAGCCAGGAGACAGCCCTGGTCTTTCCAGTATCCCTGCAAAGTTATTATCAGTGTCTGAAAATCCATGCTAAAATTTTAATCCGGAATAACTTGATCCAGGAAACGCCTCGACTTTATCTTTTTATCTACGGAACTGTCAATGAGATATCGTAAAAGGCGTCCTAAAACCGCGGATTGTCGGGAGGATAACTTCAATTTCACCACCTGTTCCAGGCTGCTTCTTGAGATATAGCTGATCGCCGCCAGCAAACCGGGTTCAATCGAAAGCATATCATCGCCGGATCCGCCGCAATCCGGGCAGAACCAGTTCGATTTCCTGAGAGAAAACCGGGCGCCGAACTTCAGTGATCTCCGGCACTTTGAACAGCGATCGAGAGGAGGCAGTACCCCGAGAAGATGGAGGTAGCGGATCTCGAACCAGAGGCGCCCCTGAAAGAACGCGTGGATCTTGGAGGCGTTCCGTAACGTGTGGAACAAGAGCTCGAATAAGTCACGGCTGTGTTCCCCTCCGTACGCGGCTGAAGACGCGAGTTCCGCCAGGTAGTGAAAGAAGGCTGACTTCTCCAGTGTGTTCAGGGCTTCCGGGAAGGGAATGAGGAGATCAAACTGAGCCAGGAGATGGAGATCACTCGAACGACTGGGGTAGAAGACCAGCGTTCCATAGTTCAGCAATTCCAGTTTTCCCCGCAACGGACTGGTCGAGCGACGGGCTCCTTTGGCCAGGGTTTTCAGGAGCCCCTGCTCGGGGGTGAGAAAATTCACCAGTTTACTGGTCTCCGTGTAATCACGGCTCTGCAGGATAATTCCCCTGATCTTCTGCGGCGGCAAATGTATCTCCTCCTGATTTCATCTACGCTATGATCTTATATAAAAAGAAAGTCAATGCCATCCCCCAGATCGCTCCCGAGATGACTTCATAGAAACTGTGAATCCGGCTGGCTATCCGGGACTGGGCCACCATTAAAGCGAGAAGAAAGATCAGCACTATGACGATTAAGGGGGTCCCGGGGATCAGCGCCGACAGAATGAAGATGGAGAAGGCCAGGGCCGCGTGGACGCTGGGGAGTCCACCCCGAAAAGGAGTTCCCCGGTGCAAGAACACCTTGATAACGACCGTCAGGATAGCTACTACTGCCAGGGAGACGAACGCGATATGCCAGTGAGAACTCCGGATGGTTTCCAGGGAGATCGAGAGCGGCCCGGTAAGATACCCTTTTTTAAAGAAGACCAGATAAGCCACAGCAATCGCGTAAATAGAAGCTATAAATACCGCTCCCGCGCTCACGTCCTTGGCCGCCCGGGCCATGGGGTGATACGTATCTTTGATCAGATTGATCGTCAGCTCGATCGCGGTATTGATCATCTCCACCAACAGCACCAGCACGATGGCAGAAAGCAGAAATAACAGGTCGTCCGCGGCCATTTTCAGTATTATGCTGAAGATCAGTACCAGGGCCGCGGCCACAAAGTGAACTCGCATGTTTCTCTGCGTCTTCAGGACATGGACTATGCCCTCAACGGCGGCATTAAAACTGTCTATGATCTTATGAGGGACCATTGTCTCTTCCTCTTCCACTTCTTAAGGAGCGTTTCTTCTTGTTTTTTCATCGCCCGGCGGGAGGCAGGCGGATAATCCCGGTAGCCGAGCAGGTGAAGGATCCCATGAATCAAACAGAGAGAGAATTCATCCTCCACGTTCTGGCCATAGGCCGGCGCCTGCCGGGCAACCTGTTCGGTCGATATCACAACATCCCCCAGGAACCAGGGTTGCAGTTCCCCGTCTTCACCTTCATTCTGGGGATATGAGAGGACATCGGTGGGATAGTCCCGCCCCAGGAATTGCCGGTTAAGGCCGCGGATCCGGTCGTTGTTAAGAAAAAGAAAACTGACCTCCCCTCCCCGACATCCTTCCTTCTCGAGAACCCACGCGGTCAGCGCTTCAATCCCTTTCAGATTCAACTTAAACCGACGTTGCCGGTTTTTTATTCTGATGTTGTACGACATTTCAATTTCGAAGTGCGCGGCGGCCTTTCGGTCAGACAACCTTCGAAGTTCGATGTTGGACGTTCGGCGTTGGATGTTCAGCTTTTAATATGCTACGAGAAGGTGGTGATTGATTCACTGAAAGCTTACTTTCTGATTATTCCCTCCCTTCCCACCCCCTTCCGGATACTTGACCCGGGTGTGATACCGGGCGGAGAGAAGGCGGATAAGGCTCTCTTCGATCTTCTTCAGATTCGCCAGGGTCAGATTGCACTCATCCAGTTGGCCGTCCGAAAAACGTTCGCGGATGATATTTTTAATCATAGTTTCAAGCCGCGCGGGGGTCGGTCTCTCCAGAGAGTTCGAGGCCGCTTCCACGGCGTCGGCCAGCATTACAATCGCCGCCTCCCGGTTTTTCGGCTTCGGGCCCGGATAACGATAATCTTCTTCCACGATATTGAACTTCAACTGTCGGGAACGTTCCGCCCGGTCGTAGAAGTAGGAGATCAGGCTGGTACCGTGATGCTGCTCAATGATAGAGACAATTCTTCGGTCCAGTTTATACTGGCGGGCCAGTTCGACTCCTTCCTTGACATGAGCGACCAAAATTAAACTGCTCATGCTGGGGATCAGTCCGTCATGTCGGCTGATCCCGGACGTTTCATTCTCCGTAAAGTATTCCGGTTTAACGATCTTCCCAACATCGTGAAAGTACGCGCCGATCCGGGCCAGAAGTGAGTTGGCACCCACTTCCTCGGCGGCTCCTTCCGCCAATGTCGCTACCATCAGGCAATGATGATAGGTCCCGGGCGCTCTGATCATAAGACGGCGCAGAAGTGGATGGTTCAGATCGGACAACTCCAGAAGGCCGATATCGGAAGAGACCCGGAAGAGGGATTCAAACAAACCCAGCGCGATCAAGGCCACAAAGGCGGAGATAACACCGGCCACGGCGACGCCGGCACCTTGGCTGAGGAATACCATCGGTTCCAGGCCCTGAGCGATCCCGAGAGCAACGATAATTAGAAATCCGGTCGCCGCCGCGATACCACCGGCTCGAAGAAGATCAATCCTCCGACGCGCGCCGCTTAAGCCGAAGACCCCGGCAATCCCCCCAATTACCCCTACCAGGAGGTAGCCCGAACTCCCCCCCAGAATGAGGGCGGTTTGAAAAGATAGAACCACAGTAAGGAATATCGCGATCCGCACCCCGAACAGGAGACAGAGCAGGAGCGAGCCGATAGTCACCGGAGAGATATATCTGGTAAATTCCATTGTCCCGGGAGGAAGATACCAGAATACCTGGCGGAGGCCGCGGGCCAGAATCAGGATCAAAACCACCACTGTTGAGACGAGAAGCAGTTTCGAGTTGGATCGGCTGACCTCCCGGTAATAGCGTTTCAGAAAATAGAGAGTAATCAAGAAGAAGAGAAAGACCAGAAGGCCTATCCCGAGCGTATAATAGAAGAGCGAGATCGGCGGCTGAAGTCGATAAAGCTGTTCCTGATAAGAACGGAACTTATGGATATGAACCGGCCGGACCTCTTCCCCCCGGGGGATGATCTTCTCCCCTTTCCTGACCTGGCTCATGATGACAGACACGTTCCGACGCGCGGCTTGCCGCAGATCTTCCGTCTTTTCCGGATCAAACTCCAGATCAGGTTCGATGAAGACATCCAGCAACTCCTCCAGTCCGCTTCTAAAGCGACCTGCTTGTGGAAATAGATCTTCCACCGCCACCGCCGCGGACGCCCGGGCCGCCGGTGCGGTGGGGATCTGAGAAAGGGGGATCAGCCGTTCTTTCCCCGCCGGCCGATCGACCAGCATAATCTTCTCCTGGCGAGTGTTGAGAAGCGTCCTTTTAATAGCCGGAGAGAGGATCCCATTACGATAGGCGTTCTTAAGGATAGAGAGCGATTTTTCTTCCCATCCCGGAGGGAGGAGAACCTGAAAAGAAAGAGAGAGCAACCGCAGAGACGGCACCAACACCAACCCCGGTCCGAAAGCGGGTGGAGAGAGGTCGTCTCCCCGAACCAATTTAAAAAAATTATTTAAATGCTCTTCTTTCTCCGCCGGGACGGTTTGAATAATCGCATAGGCGACCGGCTGACGGTCTTCAGCGGCTTCCATCGCCTGCTCGGTCTTGATCCAATCCGGGTAGGAGAAGTCACAGGTAGACACCACATCCCGCTCGGAGATCTGACCGGTTACCGGAACCTCCAAGGGCATTCCCCGCCAGGAGATGACCAGGACGCTCACCAGAAAGACAAGCACCCCCAACGTCCATCTTCCGGAGATGCCGCTCTCAAGAGCCCGGGCTACTTTCCCCCCTTCCGCCCCCTTTCTCTTCTTCCCTCGCCGGCGAGAGTCTTGAGCTTTCTTATTGATAGATATCCGAATCATAATCCGGGGTATTACTCAGCCCGTTCGTATGCCTGCACGATCTTCTGGACCAGGGGATGACGGACCACATCTTCCCGGGTAAGATAGATAAATTTAATCTCAGAAATATCCTTTAAAACGATCCGCACGGAGTTCAAACCGGAGACCTGATTCTTGGGGAGGTCGATCTGAGTTATATCTCCGGTGACGACCACCCGGGAATTAAACCCGAGGCGCGTCAGGAACATCTTCATCTGTTCCGGGGTGGTATTTTGAGCTTCATCCAGGATGATAAAGGCGTTATTTAATGTCCTCCCTCTCATAAACGCCAGGGGCGCTACCTCGATAATACCGTCCGACTCAAATTTCCTGATCCGATCTCTGTCCATCAGATTGTAGAGCGCGTCGTAGAGCGGGCGCAGGTAGGGGAGAATCTTCTGGTAAAGATCGCCCGGTAGAAAACCAAGCTTTTCCCCCGCTTCCCGGGCGGGTCGGGTCAGAATCAAACGTTTCACGTCACCCCGCAAGAGGGCCGAGATCGCCAGAGCCATCGCCAGATATGTCTTCCCGGTCCCGGCCGGCCCGATCGCGATCACCGCGTCATGATTCCTGATCGCGTCGACGTATTTTTTCTGATTGAGGGTCTGCGGCCGGACATATCCCTGCCGGGAAGAGACCTTTATTCTATCGCCATAGACCTCTCCGATCGACATATCTCCATTTTCCGAGTATGCCTTCAGAATCCTCCGATACTCCAGATCGGTGAGCGGCTTGCCCGCCTCTACAATATCGGCCAGCTCCCGGAGTAGCTTCCGGGCGCGCCTCACCCCCGGTTCCGGACCGGCCAGGCGGATGAAATTATCCCGGGCTACCGCCTGGACTCCGAGGGTCCGGCCCAGGAGCAGGAGATTATCCTCTTTCCGGGCGAAGAGGGCCCCGACCAGATGGGGAGTTTGGAAATTAAGCGTGATCTTCATTAAAATTCAGCCTCGCCCCCGGCGGGGCAAAATTTTAACCTAAGGCTCAATTATGGGGGATGATAAAAACCTGACCGGGATAGATCAGGTCCGGGTTTTTGATCTTATCTTTATTGGCTTTATAAATGAGCGGCCATTGCAGGGGATTCGCGTAGATATGGTCATAGCCAGCGATAAACCAGAGGCACTCCCCTTTCACCACCCGGTGGGTGGAAGCCTTCTCGACGGCAATATCCAGATCGACTTTTTCCAGCGGTGCTTCCGGCATCGCCGGCGTTTCGATAATAGCAGTGATCTCTTCGGAGAGGCCGGCGGCCAGGAGACCCTCACTCATCATTCTCGCCCGGGGACCGCCGATGATATATCCCTGGTTACCCCACAACTCCTTATCTGTCCAGTAATGACGACTCCAACCGGGCCACCCGGGGACTACATCGGAGAGAAATGCATCGACGTTTCCCGACTCTCCGATCGCTCTGGTCTTCACAATCACGGCATCCGGCGCGGCGGCGCTCTCCTCGGCAATACATCTGCTGGGGGTGGAAGAAAAAAAACCTGATGCCGCACCCACAATTAAAACCACGGAGAGACATGCCATGAATTTATTTGTAATCATCTCCATCCTCCTCGATATTAAGGAGCTTGTATTTGCGTGAAGATACTATGTCTCCGGACGGTCCCTGTCAAGGCGAAACGGCACTTAATCGGACGACGATGACGATTACTCTAATGAGGCAAAAGCTCCGCGAAGGAGACGACAAGTCTCCTCTAAAGACTGGGGAATAATATCGGTATCGGCGACCACCGGCATAAAGTTGGTATCCCCCTGCCAGCGCGGCACAATATGGATGTGGAGGTGGTCGATCACCCCGGCCCCGGCGGATTTTCCCAGATTTAGCCCGACATTAAAGCCCTCCGGCTCCAGGGTTCTCTTCAGGGCCCGGACGGATTTCTGAACCAGGATCATAAGGTCGGAGATTTCTTCCTCCGGAAGGTTCTCCAGTTCCGCCGTATGCCGGTAGGGGGCGACCATCAGATGACCGCTGTTATAGGGAAATATATTGAGGAGGGTAAAACTATGTTTGCTCCGAGCGATGATGTGATTTGCGGCGTCGTCACCCATTTTCGCCTTCCGGCAAAAGAGGCATCCTTCCTCCTTCTCCTCGAGGATATATTTTATTCGCCAGGGGGCCCACAGGGCCCGGTTCCGGGAAATCTTTTCTTGATTTTTTTTCAACATTTCACCTCTCCGTTCGAGCATCGGGACTTGGGAATACTCCTTCGCCCATTTAGAGCGGGTGAAGGGAATCGAACCCTCGTGGCCAGCTTGGGAAGCTAGAGCTCTACCATTGAGCAACACCCGCGTATTATTTTTTCTGACGTTAAAATAAAGTAAGAGACTTGAATTCTTGATAACGCCTTATTATATCATCCCACTGCAGGTTTTTTAATCGGTCTAAACTGAAATCTTCCACGTTAAATGAAGCCATAACGCTGCCGTAAATAACAGCCTGGCGCAAGGCTGATGGACTTATCTCCCCCATTTTCGCCAGGTAACCGACGAATCCACCGGCGAAGGTATCACCGGCACCGGTCGGATCGACGACTGTCTCCAGAGGCAATCCGGGAGCGGAGAATGTCTCCCGCCGGGAGAAGAAAAGAGCGCCGTGTTCGCCTTTCTTGACTACCACGTATTCGGGACCAAGTTTCAGGATCCGGGCCGCCGCTTTCTTCAGGCTGACTTCCCCGGTAAGCTGCCGGGCCTCGGCGTCATTGATAATCAGGATCTGCAACTTCCTGATCACCTCTTGAACGGTCTCCTTCTTCAGTTCGATCCAGAGATTCATGGTATCGCCCACCACCAGGCGAGGATTCTCAATCTGCTCCAGGACTTCCAGCTGAAGGTGGGGGTCGATATTAGCCAGAAGGATATATTCACTGGACCGATAGGAGGGCGGAAGATCAGGATGAAAATCCTCGAAGACATTTAGATCGGTAAACTCGGTCTCCGCTTCATTCATGTCGTACTTATATGAACCGCCCCAATGAAAGGTCTCTCCGGGACGGACCTGGAGACCTTCTAGATTGATCTCTCTCTTCTCCAGCAGTTCCCGGTAACTTGGGGGGAAATCTTCTCCTACTACCGCAACCAGATTAACCGGCGCGAAGAAACTGCAGGAGTACGCGAAATAGGTGGCGGAGCCGCCCAGGATCTTCTCTTTATGACCAAAAGGGGTCGTTACCGTATCGAAAGCGACCGAACCGACCACCAAGACAGTCATCTGTTAGTCTCCTTTAGAATTTAGCTCCGCAACTTATTTAACCGCGGATTTAGCGGATTATGCTGATTAAAGGAAAAATAATCCGTTCAATCCGTTTAATCCGCGGTTTATTAAAATTCCGAAAAACGGATTTTGTTATTCTTTCTTACTTTCCGGATCTCCCCCCAGATACTTTTCCAGGATCTTGATCGCGCAGTACTCGCTGCACATCGAGCAATAATCTTCTTTTTTGCTGATATCGCCCAGATATTCCCGGGCCTTCTGCGGATCCAGGGCGGTCTCGACCTGGCCCTTCCAATCCCTCGCTTTCCGATAACGGGAGATCCGGTCGTCCCAATCGCGGGCACCGGGGAGCCCCCGAGCGACGTCGGCGGCATGAGCCGCTATGCGGGTGGCCATCACCCCATCCTTTACGTCCTCAACCGAGGGCAACCCCAGGTGCTCCGACGGAGTGACATAGCAGAGGAAATCCGTTCCCAGGTAAGCGGCCAGGGCTCCTCCGATCGCGCAGGTGATATGGTCGTAGCCGGGAGCCACATCGGTCACCAGCGGCCCGAGGACATAAAATGGAGCACCCCGGCAGAGTGATTTTTCCAGCCGAACATTCTCGGCGATCTGATCGAGGGGGATATGACCGGGGCCTTCGATCATCACCTGTACTTCGGCCTGGCGGCAACGTTCGGCCAGTTCGCCCAGGATTATCAATTCCTGGATCTGGGGACGATCGGTGGCATCGGCCAGACAGCCCGGACGCAACCCGTCGCCCAGGCTCAACGTCACATCATAACGGTGGGCGATCTCCAGCAGTTCGTCGAAGCGGGCGTAGAGTGGGTTCTCTTTCTCATTTACCAGCATCCATTCCAAGAGAAACGAACCGCCCCGGCTCACCACCCCCAGGAGACGGGGAGATTGCCGGAGCACTTCCAGGGTCCGCAGGGTAACCCCCACGTGGACGGTCATGTAGTCAACCCCCTGCCGGGCCTGATCTTCAATCACCTCCAGCATCTCGTCCCCGGTCATCCTCACTATCCTGCCTTTATGCTTTCCGGCTTCGATCGCGGCTTCATAGATCGGAACGGTACCAACCGGGACGGGGGAAGCGTTGAGTATTCTCTCGCGGAGCGATCGGATATCTCCGCCGGTAGAGAGGTCCATCACGGTATCGGCCCCCGCTGCCACCGCCACCGCGAGCTTTTCCAATTCCACGGCATAGTCAAGCTCCTGCCGGGAGGTACCGATATTGGCGTTGACCTTGACTTTTAACCCTTTTCCAATCCCGCAGGGACGGTCTATCTTACGCGACCGGTTAGCCGGGACCACAATCGTTCCCTCAGCCAAACCCCGAAGGATATCCTCCACCGGAAGGTGTTCTTCTCTTGCTACCGCTTCTACCTCGGGTGACGGCTTTCCCCGCTTTGCTTCCGTAATCACGCTCATAACATTTAATCCAACCTAATAATTATAAATTAGCCCCGTCGTTGGCAGGGGACTTTTTCAGACAGGATAATAGAATTGATTAACAAGGATTTTTTTATTTTATCCTGCTTTTATCCTGTAAATCCTGTCAAAAAAATACAATTTCCTATATGATCAATTTAGATCTCGATCCCAGACCGGGACTTCCGGACAATCTCCGAGATCAGGTCGCTGGTGGACTTGCCGGGGATCTCCGGCACCACCACCACCTTCCCTCCCGACGCTTCCACCTCGCTCCCCCCGACGATATCCTCCTTTTTCCAGTCCCCTCCTTTGACCAGGACATCGGGGCGAACCTCTTTGATCAACTCCAGTGGGGTCGGCTCGTCGAAGATGACGATAAAATCAACCATCGAGAGCGCCGCCAGGAGTTCCGCCCGCTCCGCCTCGGGGATGAGGGGACGGTTCTCTCCCTTCAACCCCCGGACCGATCGGTCACTGTTCAAGCCCACCACCAGGACATCTCCCTCCGCCCGGGCTTTCCCCAGATATCGGATATGCCCAATATGAAGGAGGTCGAAGCAGCCGTTTGTGAAGACAATCTTCTTTCCCCGGCTCTTTATAGGACTCAACACCCCCGGCAGTTCTCCGCGTTTTATGATCTTTTTCTTCACTTGGCAAAAGCCTCTTCCACCAGACCACAGATGATATGATAGATAACGGTATGCCCTTCCTGAATCCGGGCGGTATCGGACGAAGGAACAATGATGGACAGATCGACCTTGCCGGCCAACTCCCCCCCGTCTCTCCCTAGAAAAGCCAGCGTCCCGAGGCCGTCCTCTCTTGCCGCCATTGCCGCCTGTAAGAGATTGGCGGAATTGCCGCTGGTAGAGATCATAATCAACAGGTCGCCCGGCCGGCCGAGGGCTTCAACCTGTCGGCTGAAGACCCGATCAAAGGAATAATCATTGGCGATCGAAGTGAGGATCGAGGTGTCGGTACTGAGAGCTATCACCGGCAGGGCCTTTCTCTCTCTCTTGAAACGTCCCACCAGTTCAGCCGCGATATGCTGGGAATCGGCGGCGCTCCCGCCGTTGCCGCAGATCAGGATCTTTCCTCCTCCCTTCAGACAATCGATCAAGGCGTGAGCCGCCCGGGCAATCCGGGGTGTCAGCTCTTTTAACTTTTCCCTGAGCCGGAGACCTTCCTCCAGCGTTGAAAGTATCTTTTCTTCCATCTCCAACCCCCTATCTAATTCGTCCTTTAGATGAGAAGCCACTTATTACTGAACAATATCCTTTTTCAACGGCCACTTATACTCATCCCGTCCTTTCAGATAAGGATTTTTCTTAATCTCATCGGGAATGGGCACACTCCGGAACCTTCGGTAGGAGTAATGGGGAATGGCCCCGGCTCCTCCGATCAAGTAGATAAACTCATCAACAAACTCCTGGGTCGGGCCGTTCAGGCCGTCGATATAGTGAGCCGGAACCCTCTTCTCCCGGGCGGCAATATTTGAGAGTTCGGTCAGGCCGGTAACGGTAAGTCCGTCTCTCCTCTCCAGAATAATTGATTTCCGGTCTTCGCCTTCCAGCATCGCCTGGACGGCGGCAAAACCCACCTGATAAGCCTCGCAAGCGTCAGGCCGGGAGATCACATTGCTCCTCTGGATATGCTGGGGGACGAGAACGGCTTCTTTGATCTTTCCCATCAGACTCTCGATCTTCAGTTCCGATTTGATCAGTCGGGCCAGGAAGAGGCAAGGCGCGAACGATTCCGGCCGGCCATGCTGGATATTGCCGTGTTCGTCGGTTACAACTTTATCAGCGTAGACCTCGGCGATCGCTTTGCCGGTCTTCTTGTCGGTCAGGTCTTCCTGGACCACAATAACCGCCTCCCCGAGTCTGGTGATTACATTCTCCAGTTCGTTCAGAAACTCATCCTTGTCAAAGGGGATCTCCTTGCTGAGGATGATGTGCGGCGCGTAGTCAGCCCGAAGGTCTCCTTTCGGATCGACCCGGGCAAAGGCTGTTCCTTGAGCAAGCCAACCCGCCTGTCTTCCCATTACCTGATAGATAATAACCGGCAGAATACTCAATGCCTGTATTATCTTGCCGTCTTTCTCAAAGTTGCCCCAGACTCGATAGGAAGAGAAATCACTATGGACATTCTTGAGCGCGATGGCATTGTAGAGGGTGGCCGAACCGTAACCGGGACAATGATGGGTGACGGGAAGGTCATTATCAACCGTCTTAATCGCCTGGATGGCTTTGATATCGCACTCGGAGGTTAAGCCCAGAAGCTGGGCGGCGCTGTCATTACCACCGATATAAATTACTCCGTCGATGCCCAGGGCCGCCAGGTTGTCGGCTATCTTTCGATACTGGTCTTTACTTGGTTTAATCCGGGTGGTTCTCAGACCCGCGCCGGGGCCGGTAAAAGTAAAGGACATGGCGTTGATCTTTGAAAGATCCACAATATTTCCCTCAATATTGGCATTGAGCAAGCCCTCCAGGCCGTTGAACATGCCGTAGATCTCAAGCCCGGCCTGTTGCGCGGCATCGACTACACCGGCAACTTCCCAGTCAATTACCGGGGTGGGCCCCCCTGATTCTCCGACGATGATTCTCTTAATCATTGTTAAAACCTCCATGTGGTGACTGGTGATTGGTGACTAGTGACTAGTGACTGGTGACGGTTACAGATTACCAGTCACTAATCACCAATCACCAGTCACCATTTAATACCATTGATAATAAATCCTTCGGATAAGTTGTCAGCACCTCACATCCGTTGTCTGTCACCAGGACCATATCTTCGATCCTGATTCCTCCCCACCCGGGTATATAGACACCGGGCTCAATCGTAAAGACCATCCCAACTTCAATAATATCCCCGGAACCGGCGCTGATCAAGGGTCGTTCATGGACCTCGAGCCCGACTCCGTGCCCCAGGCTGTGACCAAAATAGGAGCCGTATCCCTTCTCAGCCAGGTAGTCCCTGGCCCGGGCGTCGACAAAGGACGCCTTAACTCCCGGGCGGATCTCTTGAAGAGCTTTCTTCCGGGCTCCCATGACCGCCCGGTAGATTGTCTTAAATCTTCGAGGAAAAGTATTCAAGACAAAAGTTCTGGTCATATCCGAATTATAGAACCTTCGCTTCATGCCCAGATCGACCAGAAGAATCTTCCCCGGACCAAACTGTCTCCCGGAAGAGGCGGCATGAGGCTGAGAACTGTGCCCCCCCCCGGCCACAATCGGAGGAAAGGCTGCTTCGCAACCCCGCTTGATAAAGGCGGAGGTGAGATGCCCGGCCAGTTCTTTTTCAGTCAATCCCGACCGCGCTCTTGACATGACCTGATTCAGAACCCGGCCGGTCAGCCGGGCGGACTCCCGGAGGAGGGAGATCTCTTCCGGATCTTTAATCATCCGAATTTCTTCCACCCGGGAACCGGCTGGCCTCCACTTTCTCCCTTTCAAGCTTCTCTTCAGAGAATTAAACTGGGCACAGCTCAGGTGGTGCTCCTCATAACCGGGCCGTTTCAGAGAAAGCTCACGACAGAGAGCGGCCACCGTATCGGATAGGGAAGCGGAGGAACGCACCCGCAACTCACACTCCAACGTCAACTCCTCTTCCGCCCGCCCGCGGTAACGGAAATCGGTTATTAAAAAAGCCCGGTCTCCCGTTACCAGGAGCCAATTGTCGTCTCCGGAGAAACCGCTCAGATAATAGATATTCTCCTTTCCGGTGACCAGGAGACAATCAAGTCTCCGGCGCGATAGTTGTCGCCGGAGTTTTTTTAAACGGTGTCCACGATCGATCATCATCCTCCCCGAACCAGACCGATGACAGCCCGCAGGCCGAGCAGATAACTCTCCAAACCAAAGCCGGACACCTGCCCGGCGACGACCGGGGCGATCAGGGAATGGCGACGAAAATCCTCCCGGCAATATATGTTGGAGAGATGGACCTCGACCGCCGGAATGGAGACGGCGGCCAGCGCGTCCCGAATGGCAACACTGGTATGCGTATATGCGGCTGGATTAATCAGGATGGCATCGGCAGTTCGGCTGGCTTCACCGATTACATCTACAATCTCCCCCTCATGGTTGGACTGAACAATCCTGAGTTCCACCCCCAGACGGTCGGCTTCTTTTCTTAGTTTTTCGTTAATCTGCTCAAGGGTCGCTCGGCCATACATCTCCGGCTCCCGGTCTCCCAGCAACTGGAGGTTCGGACCGTGGATAACCAGAATCCGCGTAACTTGATTTTTCATTTTAAAAATTACCCCTCATCCGGGACCCCGGGTTTCTCCGCCTCCTCGATCAGCATCACCGGGATATCGTCTTTTATGGAATAAATCAGACCGCAACGTTCACCGCGCTTGAATTCGCGGGAATCCCGGTTCTCATCCAGACAGATTAACTTCTGGTTTTCCCGGTCATACTTCAGGCTTGATTTACAGGCCGGGCAAGCCAATATCTCTAAAAGTTCTTTATCAATCATAATTTCCCTCCGTCAAATTATTAGGTTATAATATTGCCGGAATTTTGCCAATTCAACAAGTACTCCTTTACCGCTTCCTGCCAGGGGCGCATCTTCTTCCCGACAATACCTTCGTATCTAGCAAGAGAGAGAACCGAAAACCGGGGGCGCCGCGCCGGTCGGGGAAGTTCCTCGGTCGAAACGGGGATTACCTCCTTCTTTATCCCCGCCGCCCGGAGGATAAATACCGCGTATTCAAACCAGGAACAACTGCCCCGGTTGGTGAGATGAACAATCCCGCGCGCGTCCTTCCGGATCAGCTCCCCTATCGCGTCCGCCAGATCCGGCGCGTAGGTAGGACTCCCCCATTGATCCTCAACCACGCGCAAAGGATCAGTGGATTGAGCCGCTTTTAAAATAGTGTCCGGAAAATTTTTTCCTCCCTTTCCGAAAAGCCAGGCAGTCCGGACGATGATATGCCGCCCACCGGCTTCCCGCACCGCCCGCTCCCCTCCTAGTTTGCTGGCCCCGTAAACGCTCAAGGGAGCGGTGACGTCATCTTCCAGATACGGCTCTCCCTTCCGGCCGTCGAATACAAAATCAGTACTGAGCTGGACAAAACCGATTCCCCGGCTCCGACAGCTCCGGGCCAGATTTCCCGCTCCCCCCGCGTTCACCGCCCAGGCCAACTCCCGGTTGGATTCACACCCATCGACATCGGTATAGGCGGCGCCGTTGATCACCCAGTCGGGACGGCTGGAATCGATGACCGCCTCGATCTGTTCCGGCCTGGTAATATCGCAGGTATCAATGTCCACCCCGGAGATCCGCCCCAGGGGGCGCAGGCGGTTCATGCACTCCTGTCCCAGAAGTCCCCGGTGCCCGACAATCAGGATGGAGAGAGTGTTCGACATTACTTCATCTTCAGCGGTTACTGTATTGTTTTTGATAATAGGCCTTGAACTCCCCACTCTTGATTTTTTCCCACCACCACCGGTTATCCCGGTACCAATCGATCGTGGACTTCAGTTCATTATCATAATCAGCTCCCGGGGTCCAGCCCAGTTTTTTTATCTTAGAAGAGTCAAGAGCGTACCGTCGGTCATGTCCCTCCCGGTCCCGGACCCGACGGACCAGAGTTTCGGGAAGGCCGAGATATTTTAGAATCTGGCCGGTGAGATCCTGGTTGGTCAGCAAGTTTCCTCCCCCAATATTATACACCTCCCCCTTCTCTCCCCGCTGGATCAGCAGATCGACCGCCCGGCAATGGTCATCGACAAAGAGCCAATCACGGATGTTAAGGCCGTCGCCATAGAGGGGGAGCGGAATACTGTCAAGGGCATTGGTTACAAAAAGCGGGATTACCTTTTCGGGATACTGGTAAGGGCCAAAGTTATTGGAAGCGCGAGTAATTATCACGGGGAGGTCATAGGTAGCAAAGTATGAATAAGCCAACCGGTCCGCGCCCGCTTTGCTGGCGGCATAAGGGTTGCGGGGCATCAGGGGATCGGTCTCCCGGCTGAACCCATCCTCCACACTCCCATAAACCTCGTCGGTTGAGATCTGGATGAAACACTCCACCTCATTATGCCGCGCCGCCTCCAGAAGCACATAGGTGCCATAAACATCCGTCCGGATGAAGTCGTCTGGGTCACCGATCGACCGGTCAACATGAGTCTCGGCAGCAAAGTTAACTACCACATTCAGCCCTTTCTGGAAAAGCCCACCGACCACTTCGGAATCGGAGATATCTCCCTTGACAAAGTAATAGCGGGGATTGCCCTCCAGCGCTTTCAAGTTGTCGAGATTGCCGGCATAGGTAAGCTTATCCAGGTTGATGATCGTATCCTCGGGATAGCGGTCGACCCAATAATGAATGAAATTGGAGCCGATGAACCCGGCCCCGCCGGTTACCAGTATCTTCCTGCTCATGTTTTCTCCTTAATCTAATTTAATCGTATAGGAATTTGTATTTTTGACAGGATTTACAGGCCTTCGCCCGCCATAGCGGGCTATGGCCCGCGACGGCAGGATAAAGCGGGATAAAATTGAAAAATTCTTGTTAATCCTGCTCCGCCCAGATTTATCGGGGTTATCTTGTCTGAAAAAGTCCCCCCGACCCGCGGGTCGGGGGTTAGGTCCCTGTATCTGAATTGTAAAGCTACGCTCTTTACACCTTGTTGGCTCCTCCTTCCGCTACCCGCTGACTCACCTGGAAACAGCCGTCGATCGAGGAACCCGCGTCGGCCCACCAGCCATCCAGGAAATCATAGGTCATATCACCGGTTTTAATATACATGTTATTGACATCGGTGATCTCCAGTTCCCCGCGGGCGCTCGGAGCCAGGTTTCTGACCATATCAAATACCCGGGCATCGTACATATAAATGCCGATGACCGCGTAGTTAGTGGGGGGAACTTCCGGCTTTTCGATGATCATCGCTACCCGGTCTCTCTCCAGCACGGCAACGCCGTAATCCCGGGGATTGTCCACTTCTTTCAGAAGTATCTTGGCTCCCCCGTCCTGTTCCTTGAACTTACGCACCGGATCAATGATATTCTTCTCGATCACGTTATCCCCCAGCATCACCAGGATTTTCTCTCCCTCGGCAAAATGCTCGGCCAGGCTCAGAGCGTCGGCAATTCCTCCTTCCCCTTCCTGGTAGGCATACCGCAACCACTTAAGACCGAATTCCTTGCCGTTCCCTAAAAGCTTTAAAAAATCCCCGGCGTTGTTCCCTCCGGTCACTACCATGATGTCCTCGATCCCGGCATTGACCAGAGTCTGAAGGGGATAGTAGATCATCGGCTTGTCGTAAATCGGCAAGAGATGTTTATTGGTTATCTTGGTCAGGGGCGACAGTCGCGTCCCCAGGCCGCCGGCTAAAATAATACCTTTCATAAGTCATTCTCCTTTAAATACTGGTAAACCACCCTCGCGGTGAAGACGAAGTTTATCTTTAAAGATATAGATGGCCCCGCCAATCATAGAGATCGCCAGATAGACAAAGTAGAAGGTCAGCGAGATAATCAAAGCATCTAACTCCTTGATCCCGGGCAGCGTGCCGAAGAAGATGATAAAAGCAGCTTCTCGGGTGCCGAGCCCGGCGAATGAAATGGGAATGGACATAATAACCGCAATCGGCGGCACGAAGAGAAAGAAGTAACGGAGCGGTATGGTGGATATCTTTCCCGCTACCGCCGAGACCGGGACGCCGTGAAACGCCATATAGACCATCCAGGCCACAAATACAATCATAACCCAGATCCCGGTCGATATCAGGAGAGTCTCTCCCAGGATCTTTCCATGCCCTTTATATATATACATCGCTTGATGAAACTCCTGAATTTTCTCCCCGATCTTTCTCAGCCAGGCCCTGGTCTTTCTTGATAAGGAAAAATTTCGCTCTTTCATTATCGATGGCTCTGTGGCTTCCGCCGGCGTTTCTCCGTCTGTGTCGGCCCCGGACAATTTTAAAAATAAATTCAAAACTCTATCGTTAAACACCACCAGAAAAAAAAGCACTAACCCTAACGACACCCCTCCTACAATAAAAAAAATCGGGAGAGCGTAGGTATGAGTATGGGGATTAAGCCAGAGACTTCTTCCCCCGAACAGGCAGGCCGACACCGCCACCACACATAGCCCCCCCATTCCCATCAGGCGATCCATCAGAACCGAGATAAATGAGCCGGCGGTCTTTCCAGTCGTCTTAGATAAATAATATGCCTTGACGAAATCTCCTCCCACGGTACTGGGGAGAAAGTTGTTAAAGAACATCCCAATCATGTAATACATGAAGACACTGATTCGGCTGAGCCTGACCCCCTGAGCCCTCAGAAGTAACCCCCAGCGGATAGAGCCCGTCCATAGCAGACTCAGCACGAACAACGAAGCCAACGCTAACCACCAGTAGTTTGCCTCGGCAAAGTAGTCCGGTAATTTACTCAATTTGCCCTCGGTGTTGATGGTATAGAAGATATAGCCGATCAAGCTAAAGCTGATCACCAGCCGGAGAAATAGAAAAAGTTTCTTTTTAATATTCTCTGTCATATAATCATCTGCTGTCGTTTTCTTCCCCGGCTACCGCACTGACCAATCCATTCTGAAGGAGATACTCTCTTCCGCATTTTCCGCAGAGTGCCCGGTTCTCTTCAAATACCAGTCGGGCGCCGCAGGCGCAGACCCAGCCGCGAAGAACGGCCGGGTTTCCGTAAACCAGGGCGAAATCAAGAATATCCCGGGTAACCACGGAGCCGGCGCCGATAAAAGCGGATCGGCCGATGGTATTCCCGCAGACAATCGTGGCATTGGCGCCGATGCTGGCTGATCTTTTAACCAGGGTCTTTAGGTAAAACTCACTTCCCCGCTGGGGAAACTCACTGCGGGGGTCCATGATGTTGGTAAACACCATGGATGGTCCACAGAAGACGTAATCTTCCAGCTCCACACCTTCATAGACGGATATATTGTTCTGGATCTTAACGTAATTACCGATCCGAACGTTATTGGCAATATTGACATTCTGTCCGATGGAGCAATTCTCCCCGATCACGGCTCCGGCTTGAATATGGCTGAAATGCCAGATCTTCGTCCCTCTTCCGATCACCGCCCCCTCATCCACATAACTGGAGGGATGGACAAAGTAATCAACTGGAATCGAAGAATCGGTTGGCTTAGGTTTTTTCATCTTTATCTTCTCCCGTAACTACTCAGGTTGTCAGGTTCAACGTTCACGGTTCACGGTTTATTGCCTTGCGCGCTTCAATATCTTCAAACCATTCAATCTTCATCACTCTCTAACCGTGAACCCTTGAACCGTGAACCCCTAAACCTTAGTAGTTACCTTCTCCCTTTAAAAGATAAACAATTCTCCCCCCATCCTCCAGCGACTGGCGGGCCGCTTCCAGAACCCTCACCACCGCCAGGCCATTTTTTCCATCGGTGAACGGCTGTTTTCTCTCCTTGACACACTCGATAAAATGACCGGCCTCGGCCTGGAGAGGTTCTCCGGCCTTCACCCAGGGGATCTGCACATCCCCGTACCGGAGATGAAGATACTCCCCATAGGTGTCGTACTCGAGATTCTCCGGGACCCCTTTATCGTAGATCTTGATCTGCTCAGAACCGGCCATATCATCGAAGACCATCATCTTCTTACTGCCGACGATCGTCACCCGTCTTACCTTATGGGGATCCAGCCAGCTGACATGAAGATGGGCCAGAACACGGTTGGGGAAGGTGATGGTGGTAAAGACCACGTCGGCTACCCCGGGCTGGATATAAGATTCTCCCCGCGCGGAGACAGCTACCGGCTCACTCCCGATCAGGTAGAGGGCAACCGATATATCATGGGGGGCGAACGTCCAGAGAGCGTCCTCGCTCCGCCGGATCTTGCCCAGGTTTACCCGCTGACTATAGAGATAATAAAGATCGCCAACCGTGCCGGCTTGCAGTTCCTCTCTTAACTTTATCACTCCGGGATGATAGAGGAGCAGATGCCCCACCATCAAGATCAGGTCGCGCTCATCGGCCAGTTCACAGAGTTCCCGGCAATCTCGAGCGGTCAACGTCATCGGCTTCTCCACGAAGACGTCCTTCCCCGCCCGCAGGCAATCCCGGACAATCTTAAAATGTGTTCCTCCCGGGGTGGCGACCACGACCGCCCGAATATCCCCATCCCGCAGGATATCTCCGTAATCACCGGTTATGATTAGATTCGGATACCTGGCCCGGGCCGCGGCCCGGCGTGACTCTACCAGGTCGGCGGCAACAACGACTTCCGCCTCCAGCTGTTCCTGAAAATTCCTGAGGAGGTTCTTCCCCCACCCTCCCACCCCGATTATGCCTAATTTGATCATCACATTCCCCCGGTTATATATGATCTGTTCTCAACGTCAACAGTTCAGCCATCAGGGCGTCGGCTGCTTCGGAGACCGGCAGTCGTTGAAGCACTTTCCCCCCCTTAAAGAGGAGGGCCGTCTCCTTCCCCCCCGCGATACCGATCTCGGCGTGGCGGGCCTCTCCGGGGCCGTTTACCTCACAGCCCATCACAGCGACCCGGACTCCGGCCAGTTCTTCCGGGCGGGAGAGAGAACCAACCTTCTTCTCTACTTCCCGAACCAGGGCGAGGAGATCGACCTGGGTCCGGCCGCAGGTCGGGCAACTGATGATCACGGGGCCGTAGCTCCTCAACCCCAGAGTCTGGAGAATCTCCCGGCCGACCCGGACCTCCTCGAGAGGGGAGGTGCTGAGGGATACCCGGATCGTGTCGCCGATCCCTTCCAGCAGGAGCATTGATATCCCGATCGCGGACCTGACCGTACCGGGGACCGGAGGACCGGCCTCGGTGATCCCGATATGGAGGGGATAATCGGTCCGACGAGAGAGAAGCCGGTACGCCTCCCGAGAGGTAAAGACGTCAAACGCTTTGACGGATATTTTTATCTCTTCATACCCCATCTTCTCGATCACGCCTACTTCCTGAAGAGCGCTCTCGACCAGCGCCCGGGGGGTGGGACCACCGTACCTAGCCTCCATCTCCTGGCTGAGAGAGCCCTCGTTTACCCCGACCCGGATCGGGATATTTCTCTCCCGGCAACAGCTTACTACTTCTTTTACTTTCAACTCCGATCCGATATTCCCCGGGTTGATCCTCAGGCCATCCACCCCCGCCGCGACCGCGGCCAGGGCAAGGCGATGATCGAAATGAACATCGGCGATGACGGGAATCGGTGAACGGGCACAGATAGATTTCAGTGCCCGGGCCGCGACCTGATCCGGAACGGCGACCCGGACGATCTCACAGCCGGTTCGGGAGAGTTCGGCAATCTGGGCACACGTCGCCTCCACGTCCCGGGTGTCGGTCTTGGTCATTGACTGGACCGAGACCGGAGCCCCTCCCCCAACCGGGACACTTCCTACTATGATTCGGCGAGTAGAGTGTTTTTTCATAGTTAATATCCCAGCACCCGGAGAATATCGTTATAGGTAATAAGCAAAACAAGAACCGCGATCAGCGCCAGGCCAACCTGCTGAGTAACCATCAAAAAACGGGGAGAGAGGGGCCGCCGGATAATTGCTTCCAGAAAGAAGAAGAGGAGATGGCCGCCATCCAAAACCGGGAGCGGCAGGAGGTTGATGATGCCGAGATTGATGCTGATCAGGGCCAGAAGAGAGAGAAGGTTGGTCAGGCCATGGATCCGGCTGGTAATATTGAAGATCCCGACCGGTCCGGATATCTCGGAAGTCTCTACCCGGCCGATGATCATCATGTAGAAGACGCTGATCATCTTCTCCACGCTCTCAACGGCCATCCTGGCGCCGACCGCAATGGCTTTCAGGCCGGAGTACCGGACCAGGTCGACCTCCTGCAGCTGGACAAAACGTACCCCTTCTATCGCGGGGATGGCGGAGACCACCGCCCGGACCGTAAAGCGGGCAGATGGTTTGAAGAACATCCACCCAGCACGTTGAACGTCCAGTTCGAGTATCGTTCCATCCGCCGCCGCCTGAATTCTCTCGGCAATCTTCTCCAGAACCACCTCTTCTCCGTCTATCGCTACCACCCGATCACCCTTCCGTAACGCCTGGACATCCTTATCGGCCCGATAGTCGACATTTTTCACCCGGTCTTTATCGAGATCGAGCCCCGGAATAATCTTCCACGAATAGGTGGGTAGATTGAACTGGAGGGTCTCTTCTGTCTCCGGCCGGGAGACACTGACCGCAACCTCTTCCCCGACTTGATCACCGATCATGTCCTCAAGAAAGGGAGAGAAGAAGGGGATTCCATTCACGGTGGTGATGATATCGCCGACCTGCACGCCGGACCGGGCGGCAAGAGAGTCAGTCTGAATCCCCCAGACGGCGATCCGCCCCCCGAAGGCGATCCCGATCCGGGGATAACCGATGCCCCGGAATTTCTCCGGCGTCACCCGGACTGAAATCCGATTCCCGTCTCGGAGCAGCATGATCGCTAACTCCTTACCCGGCTCCGCGAATCTGATCTTCCAGTTGAGATCCTGCCAATCTTCGATCTCTTCACCATCTATTTCTACAATCCGGTCCCCCGACCTCAGCCCGGCCGTCTCCGCCGGAAGCCCTTTCGCCACCGCCCCGACCAACGGCCCGCTTGTATCCCGGGGGACCGGGACTCCGATCATGGCAACCGCGATAAATACGAGCAGACCAAGGATCAGGTTCATCAGGGGACCGGCGATGACAATCGCCGCCCGCTTCAGGAGGGACTTGCGGTCAAACCGTCTCTCCGGGGGGATGTCCTTCTCCTCCTCCTCCAGTTTCTTCCGACCCTCTTCATTATCGGCAGGGAGATCCTCCTGACCGGCCATCTTGACGTACCCCCCCAGAGGGAGAATCCCGATCCCGTACTCGGTTTCTTTTCCCTTGAAGCTGAAGATCTTCAGGCCGCCGATGTCGAAGCCGAGGAAGAATTTCTTGATGTAAACACCCGTCCACCTGGCAACCAGGAAATGACCCATCTCGTGGACAAAGATGAGGATCCCAAGAACTACAACGAACTTCAGAATATTCAAAATATAACTGGACCAGATTTCCATTTAGATCATGCCCCTTATTATTGATTCCGCCCGGCGGCGGCCTTCCCGGTCCGCTTCAAGGATGGCGTCCAGGTCGGGGTCTGCGACCGGGCGGTGAGCCTCCATGGTCTGCCGGACGACGTTCATTATCCCCATAAACGGAATCTTCCCGTCCAGGAAATCCTCTCCCGCCACTTCGTTGGCCGCGTTCAAAACAGCCGGCATTGTTCCCCCGATCCGGCCGGCCTGGTAAGCAAGGTCAAGCGCCGGGAAGAGTTCCCGGTTCGGCTCGAAGAATGTAAGCGGCTCCAGCTCGGGGAGCAACGTCGTCTGAAAGCTCTGGGGGGACCGTTCCGGGTAATAAAGCGCGTAGGAGATCGGCAATCGCATATCCGGGAGGCTCATCTGGGCCAGAAGGGCGCCGTCGCGCATCTCCACCAGGGAATGGATTATACTCTGAGGATGAATAACAACCCCGATCCGGTCAAGCGGGACGTTGAAGAGCCAATGGGCTTCCAGTACTTCCAGGCCCTTGTTCATCATAGTCGCCGAATCCAGGGTGACCTTCCGACCCATCTTCCAGCGGGGATGACTGAGCGCCTGGCGGGGAGTCGCGGCCTCCAGCTCAGCCCGGGAAGCTTGTAGAAAAGGGCCCCCGGAAGCGGTGAGGATGATCCTCCTGACCAGTTCCTTCTTATCTCTCCGCAGACACTGAAAGATCGCCGAGTGTTCGCTATCCACCGGAAGGATCATGCTGCCGCTCGCGGCCGCCGAAGAGACCACCAGCTCCCCCGCCGCGACCAGAATCTCTTTGGAAGCCAGGGCGATCTCCTTCCCGCGCTCGATGGCCCCGAGAGCCGGGAGGAGGGCCGTCGTACCCGGGATCGCCACCACCACCATATCCGCTTCATCAGATTTCGCCAGCTTTAGAAGTCCCCGGTCACCCGGGAGCACCTCGACCGCTCCGTTCAGCCGATTCTGAAGGGCCTGGCATTGCCGTTCCGCGGCAACCGCCACCCGGGCCGGCTTGAACTCATCAATCTGCCGCAGGAGCAGTTCGATATTCCCCCCGGCCGCCAACCCGATTACCCGAAAAGCTCCCGGATCCCGGCGGATAACTTCCAGTGTATTGGTGCCGATGGAGCCGGTTGAGCCTAATATAACAATCTTCTTCATAACTTTAATATTAATTTCATGTAGAGATAGAGGAGAGGGGTGGTAAAGAAAAGGCTGTCGAGCAGATCAAGTATCCCCCCCATCCCCGGCAAGGTACGGCCGGAATCTTTCCGTTCGGCGGATCTCTTCAGAAGGGACTCCGCCAGATCTCCCATCACCGCCGCCGTTCCCAGAACTATTCCCAAGGTCAGCGCCGCCGGCCAGGTGATTCGGGAGAGAGAGAAGATATATTTACCTAATACCGCGGCCAGGCCACCGGCCAGGACTCCCCCGACCGCGCCCTCGATAGTCTTGCCGGGACTGATCCTGGGGATGAGCTTGCGCTGCCCCCATTTAGAACCGACAAAATACGCCACGCTGTCGTTGACCTTAACGACTAAAAATAAAAAGAATATATAAAACCGCCCGTCGCCGCTTCCGGATCCCGACGCGTAGAAATAGTAGTTAATCCGGGGAAGAAAAGAAAACAGCCACGCCACGTAAATTATCCCGGCCAGAGTACTGCTGATCTTGCTGATGGTATCTCCCCCTTCGCGCCGGGTAGCTTGAAAGATGAACAACCCCGTGATGATGGCGAAGAGCACCACATCTCCCCAGGCGGTTCCCGCAAATAGGGAGAGGTGGGCCGGCAGTGCCTGTTGTCCAACGGAGGCGATAAAAACCGACGAGAAGAGGCAGAGCCCCCCCGGGATTCCCACCGCCTTTATTCCGTCCGTCATCCGCAAAAATTCCCGCAGCCCCAGCCCAACGAAGAGATTCCCGGCCAGAAAGAAGAGGATCGGCGCCTGGTCACTGAAGTAGATGACCCCGACCATAATCAGAATTAGCGGAATGGCGGTTAATATTCTCTTTTTAAACATTACTAATTCAACCCTCCAAAACGACGATCCCGTTTTTGGTAGTCCTCGATCGCCGCCATCAGATCTTCCCGCTTAAAATCGGGCCAGCAGAGCGGCGTAACCCAGAGTTCGGTATAAGATATCTCCCAGAGCAGGAAATTGCTTACCCGCATCTCCCCGCTGGTCCGGATCAGGAGATCGGGATCCGGAATATCACCCGCGTAAAGATACCGGGCAAAGAACGGTTCATCGATCATCCCGGGTGTTATCTCCCCCGCCAGCGCTCCTTCCACAATCTTTCTTATCCCATCGATAATCTCAGCCCGGCCACTGTAACTGAGCGCCAGGACTAATGTCAGACCGGTATTTCCGGAGGTGGCATCGATGGTCTGGGCCAGGACTTTCTGTACTCCGAATGGGAACCGGTGGAGGCGACCGATGGCGCGCAAACGGATGTTATTCTCCTGCATCACCGGGAGCTCGCTTTTGAGGTACTCTTTCAGGTAGCGCATCAATCCCTGGATCTCCCGCTTCGGCCGTCGCCAGTTCTCAACTGAAAAAGCGTAGAGAGTCAGGTACTCAAGCCCTATCTCGGCGGCCGAGGTGGTTATCTTCCGGACCGTTTCCGCGCCGGCCCGATGGCCTTCCAACCGGGAGAGACCGCGCTGTTTCGCCCAGCGGCCGTTTCCATCCATAATAATAGCGATATGGCGGGGAAATGGTCTGAACTTATCTTTTTTTGTTGAATTCACTGGAAATAAATCGGGTTAGCTGCTTTTGAACCGATACGCTAAGCGGCCCGGCGGGAGGGGTCGAACGTGGTGATCTGTTTGATCAATCTCTTCAAGGACGGCCTGGTCAACTCAAATTCATGGAGATCCTCGCGGGAGGGAACTTCATACATAATATCAAGCATGACCCGCTCCAGAATGCTCCGCAGGGCCCTGGCCCCGGTACCCTTGCGAATAGCCTCTTCCGCCAGGAACGCCAACGCCCCGTCGGTATATTTCAACTCCACCCCTTCTATCTCGAGGAGCCGGATGTACTGCTTGATCAGGGCGTTCTTCGGCTCGGTAAGGATTCTGATCAGATCATCTTTTTCCAAGTCATAGAGAGCCGTCTCAACCGGGAGGCGCCCGACAAACTCCGGAATCAACCCGTACTTGATCAGATCTTCGGGCTCGACCAGGGAGAGGATTTCTCCGCGGCCGAGTTTTTCCGCGGCGCGTTCGGGCGAATCAAAACCGATCACCCGCTTTCCTAGGCGACGCAGGATGATATCTTCCAGGCCGTTGAACGTACCACCGCAGATAAAGAGAATATTGGTGGTATCAACGCGTATAAACTCCTGGTGGGGATGCTTCCTTCCTCCCTTGGGAGGAACGTTGCAGATCGTTCCTTCAAATATCTTCAACAGCGCCTGCTGGACCCCTTCCCCGGATACATCCCGGGTTATGGAGACGTTCTCCGTCCGACTTGCGATCTTGTCTATTTCGTCGATATAAATAATGCCTATCTGGGCGTTCTCAACCTGATAATCCGAGGCCTGGAGAAGCCTCAGGATAATATTTTCCACATCTTCTCCCACGTATCCCGCTTCCGTCGTCGTGGTGGCGTCGGCGATAGCGAAGGGAACATGCAGATATCGGGCCAGGGTCCGGGCCAGAAGGGTCTTGCCGGACCCGGTCGGCCCGATCATAAGAATATTGCTCTTCTCCAGTTCCACCGGGCTTGACTTCCGCGTCTCCCGAATCCGTTTGTAATGATTATGGACGGCGACGGCCAGGGTCTTCTTCGCGTGTTCCTGTCCGATAACATATTGATCCAGATACTCTTTAATCACCTTGGGAGTCGAGGTCCGGACCGGAAGGACGGGATGCTTCTTTTTTTTTGGTTTCCTCTCCTTCAGCATGTCGTAGCAGAGAAGGACGCACTCCTCACAGATCAGGCCTTCCTGGCCGGTAATCAAGCGGCCGGTCTGTGAAGCGGGACGGCCACAGAAAGAACAATGGGGCAGTCCGTTCCCTCGGTTATCCTGAGTGTTCATCGAATTACCTGTCCTTTTTTCTGCTGACAACCTCGTCTACCAAGCCGTAAGCCACCGCCTCCTCCGCCGTCATGAAAAAATCCCGGTCGGCATCTTTCTCAATCTTTTCAAATGGCTGACCGGTATGCGCGGCCATCAGCTCATTGAGCTTTTTCCTCAATCGTAATATCTCCCGGGCCTGAATACTGATATCGGCCGCGGCCCCCTGCGTCCCACCCCAGGGCTGATGGATCATAATCCGGGCATGCGGGAGGGCAAACCTCTTCTTTACAGTCCCCGCCGCCAGGAGCAGGGCCCCCATGCTGGTGGCCTGTCCCACACAGTAGGTGGTGACATCGCATTTGACGAACTGCATCGTATCGTAGACCGCCAGCCCCGCCGTCACCGCGCCCCCGGGGGTATTGATATAGAGGCTAATATCCTTATCGGGATCCTCCATCTGAAGATAGAGCATCTGGGCAACAACTAAGTTAGCTATTGTGTCATCGATCGGGGTGCCCAGAAAAATTATCCGGTCTTTCAAGAGCCGGGAGAAAATATCATAGGCCCGCTCCATCCGGCCGGTCTGCTCGACAACCATCGGGATAAGTTGAGAATAATTTTTGGTCATTTTATAGCTCCTGTTTCTTTTATTTTAGCATGTTCGATTAAGAAATCAATAGTCCGTTGGCGGAGAATCCGGTCTCTGACTGCGTCGACCTGCCGGTTTTTCTCTAATTCCTTCCGGTATTCCTCCGGAGAGACCCCTTTCTGCCGGGCCATGACGGCAATCTCCTCCGCAACGGCCCGGGGATCGACTTCAATCTTTTCCCGGCGGGCAATCTCGGCCAGCATAAAGATAAGGCGCAGATCAGCTTCCGCTCTTTCACGGGCTTTCCGCTTCAGTTCTTCCTCCCCGGTATCCTTTGCCCCCGGCGGGGAGGCTGCTCTCAGATACTGTTCAGTAAGTGAGTCCAGGGTGCGGGGGGGAACCAGAAAAGTATGTTTCTTCAGGAGAAAATCGATCGCTTGCGCCTCCATCGCTCTCTTCGCGGAGAGCTCTTTTCTCTGCCGAATATCCTCTTTGATCTGCTCCCGCAGTTCTGCTATCCCCGGGAAATTACCCCAACTCCGGGCCCACTCATCGGTAATCTCCGGAAGATTCTTCTTTTTGACCTCCTGGAGACGCGCCTCAAACTCAAGGAGGTCTGATCCGGACTCTCCCGGTTGCGGATTCGCTACCTTCACCGAACGCGTCTCACCGGGCCTCATTCCTGCCAACTGCGGGCCAAGTGCATCCGACTCCGGGGAGTTAATCTCGATTAATCTCCCTTCCACCCATTGATCGTCGGGGGCGCCGGACGGTCGGTAATCGACCAGGGCCCAATCCCCTTCCCGCAGAGGTCTCTCTTCCCCGGTTTCATAGGTGGCCAACCGTTCTCTCAACGATTCCACCGTCCGGTCGATCTCTTCATCGACCACCTGACTTCCCTCCCTGGTCAGGCGGATCCCCCGGTAATTCTTTAACTGAATCTCCGGGCTGATATCCACCGTTGCCGTAAAGCGAAGAGAACCGCCTTCCGTCCAATCGATATCGCTGAAATCAGGGTCCCCGACCACATCCAGATCCCGGTCCTTAACTGCCTGGAGATAGCCGGCCTGGACCTGTTTGCTGATAGATTGAGACCGAACTTCACCACCAATGTATTTCTCAAGAACACTCCGGGGAGCCTTTCCCGGTCGAAAACCGGGAATCTTCCTACCACGTCCCAATCGGTTATAAGTAGAGGCAATCTCGCTTTCCATGGCTTCCGGAGAGACTTCAATCTTCAATTCTCTTCGGCAGGGATGGATTTCCTGTACGTCGACTTTTGTCATTTCTGATCACTCCTTAATAAAACCT
>JAVCDH010000011.1 GCA_030765805.1 Candidatus Euphemobacter frigidus | reverse complement strand
GGCCCGGTTTTGTCTGCATGAAGATCCGTTGCCCCTCGGAAGGAACTATATCCAGCAGGATATTGTATGATTGGCCGATGACATAACTCGACCAGTCGTTGTGGGCGATGACGATGCCGCCGTCCCGGGTGGCGTCGCCGCCGGCGATGAAAGCGCTGCAGTGGCCGCTCAGCGCGGCGCCGGTGGGGGAGTACTTGTACTGGCTCTTCGCGGCCGGCCACCAGTAATCGAAGATCTCCTCATAAGCGTTCAGAGCCAGGACTTCCTGCCAGGTCATCTCCAGCCCGGCTTTTTGAGCGCCGGTGGCGATCCCCTTGATCTCCTCCATGTACTCCTCGGGCACCTGAGGCGTGAACAGATCCTCCGCCGCCTGAACGAAGAAGGACCACTCTTTCCCCGTGTCGATAAAGGTCACATGCTTGATGTCGTGAACCGCCGCCTTGAGCTCGGGCGCCAGGAGAACGCCGTACTGGACGCCGCGCTCAAAAGGTTCCCCTTCAATGTGAAGATGGACCCAGCCGTTTTTGTCCGTTCGGTATCCGCCTTCGTATCTTTTGACCGCTCCCGTCTCGCCTCTGACCGTCGGTCCCGAAAATTCGGCGGAGAGGCCGAGGATCAGGAAAATAACCAACCATCTCTTCAATGACATGTGTTGCCTCCTTTGATCGGTGGCGACGAGTAATTTTTAACTTTAGTCACTTTTTCAGCCGTCGTAGCCTGAGGCTACTTTGGCGAAGTCGGCAGTTCACTTTAGTTCACTTTAGTCACTTAAGGCACTTAAGAACTCTCTCAATGTCGGGAGCCAGCAGCCCGGCCTGCCAGCGCGTAATCCGCCCGCTCCGCATGATCTCTTCCATGGTCCCGGGCTTCTCCCTGACGATGGCTTCGAGTGAGGACCGGGGGGCCAGCACGGAGGCGGTTATGCCCAGCTTCGCGGCGATCCTGGAACAGGCGGAGCGGAGCGCGTCCAACTGTGCGATCTCCCGCGTCGAAAACGGAACGTACTGCCGCCCCTTCTTTCTCTTGAGAGCGGGCCACTGATCTTCGGGCAGACTCCGCGCTACCCGGACCGCTTTATTGAGCGCGTCCATTCTCTTCCCTTTGCAGTTACGCGGCAGCTTCGGCCCTCGATCCACCGTCTGTTCGGGATGCGAGTGAATCCAGAGGGCAACTTCCTGGAGGAGCGCGTTGCCCATGATCTTGAATGGGGGGGTGTTCGTTTTCTGCGCTTCTTTCTCTCTCCAGTGCCACAGGCTCCGGACAAAGGCCAGTTCCTTCCGGCTGAACGATTTCAGGCCCTTGATCCGCCAGATATCCTCGGGATCTCCCGGTGCCCGGTCCTTCCGGGTGGATAGCACCAGGGCGTCGCACGTCTCCCGGTGCCATTCCTCCCGGCCCAATTCGCGCAGCCCCTCGAGCAGATAATCCGCCAGAGGTTCGAGGTAGCGGGTATCATCACTGGCATAGACGAGCTTTGCCAAAGGCAGAGGCCGCAGGGACCAGTTGAACTTCTGCCCGTGCTTGGTCAGGGTTACATCGAAAAAATGCTTCACCAACGCGGCCAGTCCGAGACGCTCATGCCCCAGGAGCTGGGCGGCAAGCATGGTGTCGAAGATCCGGCCTTCGGGCTGAAAATGGAAAGAAGAACGAAGCATTCTCAGGTCGTAGTCCGCGCCGTGAAGGATGATCTGTTTTTTTTCCAGAGCTTTGAAAAAACGCGACAGGTCCAAGCCTGCCAGGGGATCCACTATGTAGTTCTCCCCGGCCACTGCCAGCTGGATCAGGCAGACCTTCTCATAGTAGTTGTGCAGGCTGTCCGCTTCCGTGTCGAGCGCGACCCTGCGGGTGGCCTCCACCCGCTCGATAAGCACGCGCAGAGCGTCTTCGCTGTCGATATAGACATATTGATGTTCCGATGAAGACATTAAATATCATCCTTTTTACATAATGCTAATAATCCGTTACTATTCTGAATAACTCCGGCAGAATACTCAAGCTTGAAATCAACAACCCCCTCATCTCCGGCCGCAGTCCGCCTCCTTATCTTCTCCCCCTCTGGCGGGAGCGGAGCAGGCGTGCTATATTTTAGTAGAATGAAGAATTATTTCTTCTCGATTATTTTGATTCTATCTGCCGGTGTCTTCTTGCGTCCGGTTTGGGCCCAGACGCCCACGCCTCCACCCGCCATCTCAGCCGTCTGGGCCAACAACGGGCAGGACAAAGTAACCCGGGATGAACTCCGCGCTTCCTCCGATCCGCGGAGCGTTGTCAACTCCGTCTGGGATGGCAGCCGGATCATCCTCTCCGGGGCTAAAAACGAGGTTGTGGCGTTCAATCTCTGTCTGGAAACGGCCACGGCGGCGGCTCATGCCGTCACGGTATCTTTCAACCTGCTGGCCGGGCCGGGAGGAGCCGCCATCGGCTCGGCGTCCGCCACCGGTGACGGGGTCTTTGACTGGACCGGGAGGGAGATCGAACTCTTCTATATCCGCTACCTGGAGATCAAAGGCCTGAGCCGTCTCTCCTACGAATCCTATGATGAACGGCATATCCCGGAACGGTTCCGGCGCCCCTGGAGCGGGGAGGGGGAGGGGAGCGGGACCTGGCTCGACCGACCCGACCATAACAAGCTCTACCCCGATATCGCCGTTCCTCTGGAACTGGTCCCCAGCTTCGATATACCGGCGAGACGGAATCAGAGCATCTGGGTCGATATCTTTATCCCGAAAGACACGCCCGCCGGTCTCTACACCGGCACGGTCTCCATTGCCGAGGGCGACGCCGCGATCCGCCGAATCCCGGTGGACTTAACCGTCCGCAACTTCATTCTCCCCGATCTCCCGAGCGGACGGACGATGCTCTATGTCAGCACCGAGAATATCAATCTCCGGTATCTGGGGACGGAGTACCCCGCGCCGGGCACCCCCCTCTATCAGCAATCACTCCTGGTTACCGACCGTCACTTTCAGCTTGCCCATCGTCACCGGGTCTCCTTGATCGCCGGGTATCAGCCGCCCGACCGGATGGATGAGGCCTGGACCGCCCGGTTGAACGGAGAACTCTTCACTCCGCCGCGCGGCTATCAAGGTCCCGGTGTGGGTACCGGGAATAATGTCTATTCCATCGGTACCTACGGCTCCTGGCCCTGGTCGGCCGGAGGGCAGGCGGAGATGTGGTCGAATACCGACGCCTGGGCGAACTGGTTCAACGCCCGGACTTTTACTACGCCCGTGGACTGCTTCCTCTACCTGATCGACGAATCGAGCGACTTCCCGCGGATCGAGCAGTGGGCGCGGTGGATAAACGCCAACCCGGGCCCCGGCCGGCAGATCCTCTCGCTCGCCACCCTCTCTCTTGTCGATGGGGTCAACCAGACCCCGAGCCTCGACATACCGGACTCGGGGACGGCCACCGGCGTCACCGCCGACTTCCAGAACGCCGCCGACAGCCTTCTCTCCTCCCCCGACCACCGCCTCTGGATGTACGCGGCCTACCGGCCCAATGTCGGCTCCATGGCCATCGAGGACGACGGGGTAAGCCCGCGGGTGGCGGCCTGGGCCCAGTTCAAGAAGCGGGTCGAGCGCTGGTTCTACTGGGAGTCCACCTACTACGACAACTTTCAGGGAGGGACCGGGCAGACCAATGTCTTCCAATCGGCCCACACCTTCGGAGGCCACAGCGGCTACGACCAGGTCCTGGGCGAGACCGGCTGGAACTACGGCAATGGGGACGGGGTCCTCTTCTATCCCGGTACGGACCTGGTCTTCCCCGCGGAGTCCTATGGCGTGAAGGGACCCTTCGCCAGTCTCCGGCTCAAGCACTGGCGCCGCGGCATCCAGGACATGGACTATCTGACGATGGCGGCGGCAATAGCTCCGGGACGGGTTGCCCGGATCGTTGAGGAGATGGTCCCCAAGGTCCTCTGGGAATATGGCGTCGATGACCCGGGCGATCCGACCTGGGTGCGGACCGATATCAGCTGGTCGATCGACCCGGACGACTGGGAAACGGCTCGCGCGGAACTGGCGGAAATTATCGAGTCCGCAAACGTTACAACTATCGATTCCGGGGATTATGACGGGGACGGGACCGATGATCTTGCCGTCTTCCGGAGGGACACGGGCCTCTGGGCGGTACGCTCGGTGACCCGTCTCTACTTCGGTTCATCAACCGACCGGCCGGTCCCCGGGGACTATGACGGTGACGGGACCACCGATATCGCCCTCTTCCGGAGGGACACGGGCCTCTGGGCGATCAGGCATGTCACCCGGGCATACATCGGTAGCGCGACCGACTGTCCGGTCCCCGGAGATTACAATGGAGACGGTCAGTGCGATCCGGGGATATTCAGGGCATCCGCCGGCCTCTGGGCGATCAAGGGGATTACCCGGGCCTACTTCGGGGGATTGGGCGATCTCCCGGTACCGGGAGATTATGATGGGGATGGCAGCGCCGGGATCGCTCTCTTCCGGCCCGATTCCGGCCTCTGGGCGTTGCGGGGGGTCAGCCGGATCTACTTTGGAGGTGCCGGAGACACGGTCGTTCCGGGCGACTACGACGGGGACGGGACCTGGGCCGCCGGGATCTTCCGGCCGTCTTCCTGCCTCTGGGCGGTCCTGGGACATACCCGTATCTACTTTGGCAGGTCGGGGGATACGCCCGTGCCCGGAGACTTCACCGGAAACGGCCTCGATGATATCGCTCTCTTCCGGCCGGAGAGCGGCTTATGGGCTGTTCGAGATTTCACCCGCTGTTACTATGGCAGGTTGGGTGATATCCCAGCCACCAGGTAGATGAAATTCCGGGGGCACGACACGTATTTTTAGATCTTCATTTTGAGTAAGTTCTTTCCAGTGTTCTTCTTCCGGAATTCAATGAGTCATGTTAGTCAACAACGTCCCCTAAAAACTGTAAAAATCATCTTGACTGCTCAAGGGTGATATTTTAATCTTTCTTATCGTTCGAAATATCGAACATATGTACGATAAACAGAACAATTATATTATTGGGACGATATGAAACTTCATAATAAGCTTGATGAGACCTTTAGCCGGGGTTCAAAGGTCAGGGTATTGAGATATCTCTTTCGGGAGCAGGATGAGCATACCGGTCGGGGAATAGCGAATGCAGTTGGACTAAGCCCTTCGATAACTCATGCGGTTTTGAAGGAACTCGCGGCGGAAGGTCTGCTTGATATCAGGGTGAAAGGGAAAGCGAAGTTATACAAGCTTCGGGAAGATCATTATGTCGTAAAACAAATCCTTTCACCGCTCTTCGAGAGTGAGATGAAACTCTTCGCAACCATGTTTGCCGAAATCAAATCCGGTATCCTCAAAGCCCGCGGTGATGTGATGACTATAGCTGTCTTCGGGAGCGTTGCCGAGGGGAATGAAACTGTGAAAAGCGATCTTGATCTTCTTGTTGTCACCCGGAACATCTCAGGGAAGAAAAAGGTTGAGATGCTCCTGGATAAACTTACTACCGGCTTGGCAGAGAAGTACAGTATGGCATTATCCCCGTATATACTGACCATTTTCGAAGTAAAAAAAAAGCATAAAGAGAAAGCGCCGCTCATTATCTCTATTCTTGCGAACAATGTACTTGTTTATGGAGAACCTTTAGAGAGGCTTCTGGCATGAAGGCGGCTCGGAAACAGAAAACTCGACTTATTGCCGGCGGGAAATACCAGGTCTATCTCCGGAAGGCTAAAGAATTTTACCAAACTATGTATAGTGCGGAAAAGGTTGAGAATTGGAACGTGGTGGGTTTGAATGGTGTCCATTGCGTGATTTCACTCATTGATGCATTACTGGTAAGACACTCAGGGATACGGTCTATAGACGAGGATCATATGGCGGTCATAGACCTGCTGACTTCGGCAACCGCATCAAAATTAAAAGATGTCCGGGAGAAAAGTAAGCTTGCCCGTCGGGTGATCGCCAAGAAGAACCTGGTTGCATATGAGAATCGGAACTTCTTGAAGAGTGAGGCCCTGGAGCTGATCAAGCGGGCGGAACGGTTCTACCGGTGGGCTCTCAATCAATTCTAATCACCGGATGACCCCAGTTTCTCTTCCAGAAGGCTTCGCATCTTTTTGGGGTCGGCCTTCCCTCCCGAGGCCTTCATCGCCCGGCCCACGAGGAAACCGAGGGCCGGTTTCTTGCCGGCATGGTAGTCCTTCACCGCGTCCGGGTTGTTCGCGATCACGGTGTCCGCGACCGTCTCGAGCGTTTCACGGTCGGAGACCTGGGCCAACCCCTCCCTGACCACGATCGCGGCCGGGTCGAGGTCGCTCTCGAGCATCCGGGTCAGGACTTCCTTTCCCGCCCCGGCGCTGATCTCCCGCCGTTCAACCAGTTCCAGGAGCGCGGCGAGCCGGGCGGGGGTCACCCGGGTCGAGGCGAGGGACTCGCCCCTGTCCCGGAGGAGGGGAAGGAGACGGCCGGTTATCCAGTCGACCGCGGCCCGGGGCGAGGAACCGCCGGCCACTACGGCCTCGAAGTACTCGGCCAACTCGCGTTCCGAGCTCATCAGGGCGGCTTCCTCCGGGGTCAGGCCGTGCCGTTCCTCGAAGCCCCGGCGCCTGACGGCCGGCATCTCGGGGAGGCGGGCCCGCAACTCGTCCAGGAACTCCGGCGAGACTGTAATCGCGGGGACGGAGGGGTCCGGGACGCACGGCCCGGCGAACTTGCCCCGCATCGGGGTGGTGACGTTCCTGTCCGGGTCCCAGAGGCGGGTGTGGAGCGTCACTTCTTTCCCTTCTTCGACCAGCGCCGTCTGGCGGGCGATCTCATGGGCGATGGCGTTTCCCACGTGCCGGATCGAGTTCATGTTTTTGACCTCGACCTTGGTCGAAAGTCCCGTCGAGCCTTCCGGGCGGACGGAGATATTGGCGTCGACCCTCATGGTCCCTTCTTCCAGGCTGCACTCGGCCGTCCCCGCGTAGCGGAGGCAGACCCGCAGTGTTCGCAGGAACTCCATGGCGTCCTGGGGGCCGCGCATATCGGGCTCGGTGACTATCTCCACCAGCGGGGCCCCGGCCCGGTTGAAATCGACCAGGCTGAACCGCCGGCGGCTATCGGACTCGTGAACGAGCCGGGCGACGTCCTCCTCCATGTGCGCCTCCCGGCCGCGCAGACGTTTCCAGCCGCCGTCTTCGGCGGTGATCTCCAGCCAGCCGTTTCTCCCCAGGGGCCGGTGAAACTGGAAGAGCTGGTACCCCCGGGGAAGGTCGGGGTAGTAGTAAACCTTCTGGTCGAAGGCGCTTTCGGGCTGGATCTCACAGTTCAGGGCCAGGCAGGACAGAACCGCCTTCTCGAGAGCTTCCCGGCCGAACTGCTTCAGCGTTCCGGGGATCCCGAGGCAGATCGGGCAGATGTTGCTGTTCGGAGGGTCGCCCGGTGAGTTCCGGCAGTCGCAGAACATCTTCGTGGCGCAGTTCAGCTGGACGTGGATCTCCAGGCCGATCACCGCTTCGTATTTCATCTTTTTACACCTGAGAAGGGTTGTTGCCGGGGCTGCCGGCGTCGTCCGCGCCGTCGCGGGGACCCGCGATTCGGTCGGCGAATTTCAGGAGTCGCGCGTCGGCCAGGTGAGGCCCGACGATCTGCAGGCTCAGGTCTTCCCCGGAGCTGACCGCGAACCCGGGGAGGCTGATTGCCGGCGACCCGGTTACGTTGGCCGGAAGCGTGTACTTGAAGGCTTCATAGGTTTCAGTGACGGTCTTTGGTTCCCCCGTTTCCGTACTACTCCTCCGGGTGGGGAGGAGGAGGAAGTCGACCTCGCCGAACAGCCTTTCGTTTTCCTCGACCAGCCGCCGCCTGATCCGGCCGGCGTCCTCAAACGCCGCGTAGTCCTCGAACTGGAAGTACGCTCCCTGGAAGAGATAAGATTTTAACAATGTGCCGAAGGCCTCCCCGCGGGTTTTAAGGTACATCTCGTTCCAGTTTTTAAAAGACATCGCCTTATTCAGGGGGAGTTCTGGTCTTTGGGCTATTAAAAACATCAGCCGGATTTATTTCGGAAGTACCGGTGATATAGTTGTTCCCGGAGATTATGATGGGAACGGCACCTGGGTGCTGGGGATTTTCCGGGCGAGTTCGGGCTTATGGGCGATCCAGGGAGTGCCCCGGGCTTACTTCGGCGGCAGTTCCGACCAGCCGATCCCGGCTGACTACGATGGCGATTCAGATGATGATATAGGAATCTTCCGGTGAGATTCCGGTCTCTGGGCGGTGAAGGGAATTACAAGGGCTTATTACGGGACATCAGGAGATATACCGGTAACCAGATAAGAGTAGGGGACGGTGTTGTTTTGTGCCTTATTGTGTTCTCCATGCTCCCCGGCGGGGAGTTTTTTTACCGGGTGTTAAGTAAAAACGGTTTCTGTTATCCGGCCTCATCAACTTGGCCGCCGGTTCTTGAACAATCTCTCGAAGACCTCGAGGCCGCGTTGCAATGTCTCATCCTCGACGGCGTAGGAGATGCGGAAGTGGGTCTTCCGCTCCGAAAAGATCGACCCGGGGATAATCAGGAGTTTCTGCCGGATCGCCTCGGCGACGAACTCTTCATCGGTCCCCCAGGGTACCTCCGGGAAGATATAAAACGCCCCGCCGGGCTTCTCCACCCGGTAGCCTAAGTCGCGCAGCCCGTCATAGATAAAGTCACGTTTTCTTCGGTAGTCGTCGCGGCGGTCGGAGGTGTCGACTTCCATCGCCGCCAGGGCCCCCTCCTGGGCGAAGGAGGGGGCGCAGACGAAGGTAAACTGCTGGAGCTTGGTCATCTCTTCGATCAGTTCCTTGGGTCCCAACGCGTAGCCCAGACGCCACCCGGTCAGGGAATGAGACTTCGAGAAGCCGCCTAAGAGCAGACAGTCATCGGTGAAGGTGGCCATGGATAGATGCGGCCCGTCATAGGTGAAGAGAGCGTAGATCTCATCCGAGATGATGAAGATATTGTGCTTCCGGGCGATCCGGGCGATCTCCTTCAGTTCGTCTTTTGAATGGACGGCCCCGGTAGGGTTGGAGGGGGAGCTGACGATCATGATCTTGGTCCGCGGGGTGATCAGCGCTTCGATCTCTTCGCCCCGGAGGCGGAAGTCGGGGTAGGTGTCGTAAAAGACCGGTCTCCCTCCGAAGAGCCGGACTAGGTGCTTATACATAACAAAGTAAGGGTCGGGGCAGAGGACCTCATCGCCCTCTTCCACCAGCGCCATAAACGCCAGCACCAGGCCTCCGGAGACTCCGGAGGTGATGAGCGAACTCTCAAAAGGCCGCCCCACCTGCTCCGCCAGGGAAGCCATCACCTTCTCGTTGAGTTCCGGCAGTCCCTGGGTCAGAGTGTAGGTGTTTCTCCCGGATCGGATAGCGTCGATGGCCGCTTCCTGGACCTCCCGGGGAACATCGAAGTGAGGCTCACCGATACTGAGGTTGATCGGGTTCTCAATAGACTTGGCGAGGTCGAATATCTTTCGGATTCCGGAAGAGTCGATCAGTTTCGTGCGCAAGGTGAACATAAGTGTTTCTCCTGAAAATTAACGGTCCATATTATGACGTATTTCAATTATCTGGGCAATGATGCTTATCGCGATTTCTTTTAAAGTGGCCGCGCCGATGGGAATACCGGCCGGAAGGTGGATGGATCTCAACAAATCTCCGGGTATGCCTTCCGCTTCCAGCCGCCGAAAGAATGCTTCCTGTTTATTCCGGCTGAAGATAATCCCTATGTAGGCCACTTTACTATAGATCACCTGCTTAAGAACAGTTTTATCATGCCGGTGATTCCTGGTGGCGATCAGCAGGTACCAGGAGCTTTCGATCGCCAGCCGGTCGAGCAGGTTGCGGAAATTGTCAGTCAGAACAACCTCAGCATCGGGGAATCTCTCCCGGTTGGCGAAAGCCGGGTCATAATCGACCACGGTGATCAAGAAGCCGGCCAACCGGCCAATCCGGGAGAGGGAGACGGCCAGCGCTCCCGCGCCGAAGACACAGAGGCGGGGAATCCGGTCGATCGGCTCAACGTAAAACTTTAGCGTGCCTCCCGGGAGCATCCCCCGTCTCTTCTCTTCCTCGGGGCTGACACCGATCTCGATCCGGCGCGCTTTTCCCTCCTTCAGCACTTGCTTTGCCATCTCGATAACGCGCTCTTCAATCTCACCGCCGCCGATTGATCCGTCTATTCGCCCCTCTGGCCCGACCAGTATCCCGGTCGCGGTCTCCGAGGGGGCCAAGGAGCGGACTGAGGCGATGCTGACCAGAACGGCCTTCTCCTGGTTCTGTAATAATCTCAAAACTTCTTGATATATTTTGTCATTCATAATCAGCGGTACTCTTCTCCCGACCTCAATAATATTACAACAGGACGAGGATATTTCATACTGCTCACATTTTACAGTTTTACCGGGATGCCGTGGCTCTTCAGATATTCTTTCATCCGGCGGATGGTAAAGGTCCCGTAATGGGCGATTGAGGCGACCAGGACGGCGTCGGCGTGACCTTCGACGATGGCTTCGTAAAGATGCTCGAGGGTTCCAGCCCCGCCGGAGGCGATGACCGGTATGCTCACCGCGTCGGCAACCGCCCGGGTCATCGGAATGTCGTAACCGGCCCGGGTCCCGTCGGCATCCATACTGGTTGGGAGGATTGTGCCGGCACCCAGTTTCTCCACTTTCTTGGCCCAGGCTATGGCGTCGATGCCCGTCGGCTTTGTGCCCCCTCTCACCACGACCTCGAACCCGGAAGGAAGATCAGAAGAAGCGCGAGTATCGATGGCGATGACGATCTTCTCCCTCCCGAACTCTCCCACCGCCCGCCGAATCAGCTCCGGGTCTTTGACGGCGGCCGAATTCATGGAGACTTTGGACACTCCCAGAGCCAGTAATTTATTTATATCTTCGATAGAGGCGATTCCGCCGCCGACCGTCAGGGGAATAGAAATAGCGTCGACCGTTCGCTTTACCGCATCGAGAAAGGTCTTCCTCCTTTCCAGGGTGGCGGTGATGTCGAGGAAGACCAGTTCATCGGCCCCCGCTTCGCTATAAGCGGCCCCGGCTTCGGCGGGATCGCCCAGTTCCTTTAAATCGATAAAATTAATCCCCTTGACCAGGCGCCCATCTTTGGTGTCCAGGCAAGGTATTATTCTCCGGTAGTCCATAATATTCTCCTTTAAAATTTTCAGGGCTCAAGTAGCTCAAAACCGGTTTCGGGATCGAGTTCTCGCCGGGCGGAGGTATCCAGAAGTTCGACCAGAATCACCTCACAAACCTGCCAGATTTTGACGCCGGTCCGCGCGCACCCGGTCACGGCATGGTCTCCCCTCCCACAGGCGATGTGGAGATGGAGCATGGGATTGCCGTTCCGATCCGGGAAGAGAGTCCCGGTCCCGGCGATCTCGTGTACGTCATCCAGGATATGGGTGAGGGGAGGGACCGGCCGGGCGTCACAGTCTTCCGGTCCCACCACCAGTGTACTCCCTTTATCGGCGCCCCCCAACACGATCAGATAGGCCGCCCTGATGGCGTGTTCAGCGGCAAATTGTTCAACAACCTCATGAATGATCTCCCCGTCTTCCAGACGGATGATAAAGATCCGCCCCTGCTTGGCTTCCGAGTATTTCATATATAAATTTGTCACGTATTACCGACCGCCGCGGTCTCATCGGTCTCCTGGTCCGATCCTGTCATCGCCTGGAGAGTCCGAAAGACAAAGGCCAGAGCCACCATCGCGGTAGGGATGGTGGCAAAGAGGCCGATCAGGAGGCAGAGCGCCCCCAACAGATTGATAAGAAAGAGGAGCAACCCCAGGACAAAGAGATCCCCCTTTACTCCCCGGGTGATGGCACTGCTCTGTTTCAGGGCCTCGATCGGGCCGCTCCCTTTATCGACAATAAAGTAACTATAAAACTGGAATTTAATCGCCCAGATAATTCCGGGGACGATAAACAGAATGAGGCCGAACCCGACTATAATCCCGTAGATAAGAGAAGCGATGAAATATTTCAGCAACAAAGGAATACAGGAGAAGAGATCCCCCGCCCGGCTCTCGACATTATCGACAAAATTAAGGGAGATCCTGATCAACCCCATCGATACGATAATCTGGAAAATCCCTCCCAGTACACTGAAACAGGTGGAGAACACGGGCATGGATTCTTCCGTAAGTTTGCTGATAATGTTGGGGATTATAACAGTGAATCCCGCCAGCAAGAGCACCCCGATAAAGAAACCCAGGTTTTTCTTCATTGTCTCCCAGCCGTATCTGATGGCTGATTCCGGAGTAAAGCCTTTTTCGTTCATCGTTAATCTCCTTCGTTATTCCCATTCCCCATTTCCCATTCCCTATTCCCCAAACTCCATCTCTTTCCGGACACTGCTCAATGTCTCTTTAATACCCTCCTCCAAGCTCTTTCCCCGGATCAGAGCCCCCGAGGCGGTGTGGTGGCCGCCGCCTCCGATTCTCTCCGCGGCCCGGCAGACATTGATATCTTTCTTTGAACGGAGCCAGACCTCGATTCCAGCTTTCTCCTCGTGGAGCATCACCGCCGCCCGGATCCTTTTGATGTTAAGGAGCTGTTTCAGTACCTCGGAGGCCAGTTCCCTCTGATAAAACGAGAGGTAATCGCTTTTATACATGGTGAACCAGGCCAGGGCGTTATCGCTTTCATAGTTGACCGTCTTGAGAAGGGCAGTCAGGTCCTCGAGATAACTGTCCGGTTGATTGCAGTATATCTTCTCCTGGAGATATTCCACGTCGATGCCACCTTTAATCAGCTCCGAGATCACTCCCAGAATATTACCATCCGGATCGATATACCTGAAACCCACCGTGTCGGTCGACATCCCGACATAGATGGCTTCGGCGATGATTCCGGTGACCTCGATCCCCAGCGCCCGGATGACCTCAAAGACCAGCTCCGCGGCTCCCCCCGCCTCGAAACGAACGTAGTTTAAGTCACCGAAGAAGGCATTGTCACTATGATGGTCGATATTGATTTTAAAGGAAGGGGACCTCTCCACGATCTCGGAGAGATCTCCCAGACGAAAATAGTCGCAGCAATCGAGTATGATGGTGACCTGAGAGTTGAGGATGATTTCGTTATCTCTTAGAGGATCATATTTGCGGACTATCTCATCCCGGTTGAGAAATTCAAGGGCCGGGGTGAAGGGATCCACCCGCAGCGAGATAACCTCTTTGCCCAGCTCCAGCAGGGCCGCGGTCATGGCGATCTGGGAGCCGATGGCGTCACCGTCCGGTTCCTCGTGAGAAAAGATGGAGAACCGGCCGTACCGGCTGACGATAGCCACGATCTCGGACAGAAATTTTCCCTTGTGTTGATGATCGGCTTGCTTCATTGCGAAATCCTGTATCGATCGAATGGAAAAGATCAATACTCCCGTTTAGACGGCTTTAATTCAAGCATTTATTTCAACCCGATGGCATTCTTCTGAGCCCGGCGGGTTCAAACTATCTCTGGTTGTCTTTTCTCTTCTAAATCGCCCCCGAATTTACCATAATGTTCCGTTAAACCTTTGATATGTCCCGTTCGTTTCATTAACAAAGGGAATACGCATGGCTGAAGGCGAACAAGTTCTGATCCGGCGGTTTCAAGCCGGAGATACGAAAGCTTTCAATGATATTATGATGCTCTTCCAGGAGAAAGCCCTCTCCCTGGCCTATTATCGGACCGGCCATCGGGAAGACGCCCTTGATATAGTCCAGGAAGCATTCGTCAGGATGTATAAAGTTTTGCCGGGATGGAAGCCGAAGGCGTCTCTCTTTACCTGGCTCTACCGGGTAATCGTGAATCTCTCCGTGGATCGGAGCCGGGAGAAAAAGCGGGGAGGAGAAGTACCGCTTGATATTTTGCCGCCGGTGGATTCGAGGAGAAATCATCACCCTCGGGCGGTCCTGATTGGCAAGGAGATCGGAATTATGATTGAACGGGCTGTGGCGCTGCTCCCACCGAAGCAGCGGGATGTATTTGTTCTCAGGCAATACCAGGATCTGCCTCTGAAGGAGATTGCCCGGATCCAGGGCTGTTCGGTCGGCGCGGTCAAGGCTAATCTCTTTCTGGCTTTACGAAAATTAAGAGCCGGTTTGAAGAACTATTATTACCCGGAGGAAAATTAAAGATGAACTGTCGGAAGTTTAAGAAAGTATTAACGGAATATCTTTATGGTGAGATATCGGCACGGAAGCGAGAAAATTTTATGGCGCACGCCTCCAGCTGTCCGGAATGCCGACGGCTGCTCAGAGAAATGATAAGGACCGTCTCTCTGCTGAAGACGGAGGAGAGATCCCATTTCTCAGCGGGAGAGATGGCGGCTTTGCGGGTTCGGGTAAAAGAGGAGATTGAGCGTCCGGACCAATCCCCGGTTCGTTCTCCCGGTCGATTCAGCTTTGGAATTATCTTCCGGCCCCGCCTTCTTCCGGTGGCCGGGGCGCTGGCTGTGGCGGTGTTGGTTATATTTACGGTTTTACTTGTTCTCCCTTCTGCGAAAAGCCCCCGGTCCTCCATCCCGGTTCTTTCAAACGGAGCAAACGATCTGGTGGCGATGACCGAGGTGGTGGAAGATGAGTTCCAGTCGGTCGCTGAGATATGCGGTGAGATCGATGCGCTGCAGTCGTTATTTTTGAACTCACCGGAGCCCGGTTCCGAGGTGGGAATCCCCGTGAAAGAGACGACCGTCCCGGCTTGAGATTGTTCAAGATAGTTTTTCTATAAAGGTATAGTTAGTTCCGGCCATGACCGGTCTGGAGGTTAAATATGAGATGGATAATTGGCAGTGTTCTGTTAATGATATTGATATTTTCACCGGGACTCCCGGCTCAGGATAACGCCGGTCCGGAGGAGTTCTCCCCTGAGGTAGAAGCCCGGGAAGGCCCGGGAGGGCCGCGCGATTTGGAGGAGGGAGGGATGCGTCCCACCGGCCGCCATTTTCGCGGGCGGCATCCCGGCGGGAGGAAGGGATTCCCGGACCTCCAGTTCAAACAGTTTCGCCGGGAGGTGAAGGTTCTGGGGGCTGAGATCCGGGAGAATAAGTTGAAGATCCAGAGTCTTGAGGAAGAGCTGGAGACGATGGAGCCGGGAGTAGCGAAAGCGGAAGTGAGAAGAAAGCTGAACGAGATCCATCACCGCCAGGCGGAGCTGCGGCTGGAATTGGCCCACAAGAAAGTAAACTTCACCCGCCGCGCCCGGGATATCGCTCAGGAACGGTATGATGAAGCCCGCCTGGATCTGGAGAAGGTGAGCCGTAAGATTAAGAAAAAGTACCCGGATCTAGATCCCGGGACACCCCCCCCGGATATATAATCTGGGTAGACTCCGCGCGGCTCTTGCTATACACTCCCTTCCGTGGAAAAATATTTCAGCAGCAAAAGATTGGAACGGACTTTCCGGGAGCTGGTTGGGATCAATGGAAGGAGCCTCTCGGAGCGGCCGGTGGCCGACTACCTGAAAGAACAGTTCTCCCACCTCAATCTGACCGTCGAAGAAGATGAAGCCGCCGCCGCCATCGGCGGTGATTGCGGGAATCTCCTGGTCCGAATGCCGGGACGGAATCCGTCTGCCCCCGGATTGATAATCTCCTCCCACCTGGATACGATTCTGCCGACGGAAAAACTGAAGATCGTTGAAAAGGACGGGGTATATTATTCGGACGGTTCCACGATCCTGGGGGCGGATAACCGCGCGGGAGTGGCCGTGATACTGGAATGCGCCCGGGCGCTGACCGAAGGAGGAGGAAGCCCCATCCCCCTGGAACTGCTCTTTACTGTGGCTGAAGAGAACGGTCTCTTAGGGGCCAAGGCCCTCCGGAGGGGCTGGCTGAAAGGAAAGCTGCTCTACGTAATGGACTCGGATGGCCTGGTGGGAAGGGTTGTCAATGGAGCGCCCTTCGGCGTGAAGATCGCGGTTACGATCAAAGGCCGTGCCGCCCATGCCGGGATCGATCCGGAGTCGGGGGTGAGCGCGGTGGTGATTGCCGCTCGTGCCATCGCGGGCATGAAGCTGGGGAGAATCGATGATCTGACCACCGCCAATATCGGGACTATCAGGGGGGGGGACGCGCAGAATATTGTTCCCGAGATGGTGGATGTGATAGGGGAGGTGCGAAGCCTGGAAGAAGAGAACCTCAGCAAACAGGCAGCGCATATGGAGGCCTGTTTTCGGTCCGCGGCGGCGGAAGCCGGCGGAGAGATCATCTTCTATTCCCATCCGGACTACCCGGGTTATTTTTTCCCGGAAGACAGCCGGCCGGTCGATCTGGTTCGCCGAGCGCTGCGGCGAATGGGCACAGCCCTGACTCTGGAGTCCTCCTGTGGCGCCAGCGACGCCAATATCATCAACGGGCTCGGCATCCCGGCCCTGGTTTTGAGCGTGGGTTATCTGAAACCGCATACGAAAGAGGAGAGCCTCCCCCGCCGGGAACTGATCAACGCCGGCAGGTTGGTCTGCGAGTTGGTGCATCAGGCGTCTTTAAAATGAAAATAGGTATAATCGGACTTCCCAACGCGGGGAAGTCAACTGTCTTCAATGCCCTGGCTCAGGCTCGGGTTGAGGTTAAAAAGCACCCCTTCACCACCATCGAGCCGAACGTGGGGATGGTGCGGGTCCCCGATCCCCGGCTTACCCGGCTGGCCGAACTCTTTCAGCCCGAACGGTTGATTCCGGCCTCGATTAAGTTCGTGGACGTCGCGGGTCTGGTGGAAGGGGCCAGTCACGGCGAGGGGTTGGGCAACCAATTCCTGGCCGCTCTCCGGGAGACAACAGCTCTGGCTCATGTTGTCCGTTGTTTCAAGGATGGTTCCATAGCCCATCTTCTGGGAGGGCTGGACCCGGTCCGGGATATTGAAGTTATCCGTCTCGAGCTGCTCCTGGCCGACCTGGCGACGGTGGAGAAGCGGCTGGAGAAGATCGACCGGGGCCGCCGGGCGGACCCGCACAAGGATGAGGACGCGCGGGAGGTCCTGGAAGTTTTAAAAGACATACTGGAACGGGGAGAAGACTGCCGGGGAACCGAACTGGCGGGCCGGGTTCGACTTCTTCTTCCCGATCTTCCGCTCTTGAGCCTCAAGCCGATACTCTACGTGGCCAATACCGGGGAGACGGGAGCGGGGGAAGAAGCGGTCGGAGTAGCCGCTCTGAGGGAAAAAGCCCGAGAAGATGGGACGAAGTTGATTGAGTTCTGTGGAAAATTGGAAGCGGAGATAGTCAGCCTTCCGGAGGAGGACCGCGGACAGTTTCGTGAAGCGATGGAGATGGGAGAGGCGGGGCTGGCGAAATTGACCGCCGCCGCTAAAAACGCGCTGCGTCTGATAACGTTCTTTACCAAAGAAGGTGTCGAGGTCCGGGCCTGGATAATCCCGGAGGGAACCTCAGCCCGCCGCGCCGCCGGATCGATTCATTCGGATATGGAGAAAGGTTTTATCAAGGCGGAGGTGGTCTCATTCCCCGTACTGGATACGGCCGGCTCGATGGTGGAGGTAAGACAGAAAGGTCAACTTCGGATCGAGGGCCGGGATTACCCGGTCCAGGAGGGGGATGTGATCCGGTTCCTCTTTAAAACCTGAGTAAAACAAGTTTTATATGAAAGCACTCTCCCTCTTATCCGGCGGCCTGGATAGTATGCTGGCGACCCGGCTGATCCTGGAGCAGGGGATCGAGGTTGAAGGAATCGGTTTCTCGACTCCTTTCTTCGATAGTGACCGGTCCCGGCGATCCGCTTCCCGCCTCGGGATATCGTTTCATTCTTTCGACATCACCACGGAATTTATCGAGATCCTTAAAAGTCCGGTCTACGGCTATGGGAAGAACTGTAACCCCTGCACGGACTGTCACCGCCTGTTGGTCTCGACCGCCGCCGGGCTGATGGATGAACTGGGAGCTTCGTTCATTATCACCGGTGAAGTTATCGGCCAGCGGCCTAAATCCCAGACCCGGGACGCGCTGAACGCGGTCGCGAAAGGGGCCCCGGCGGGGATGCTCCTCCGCCCTCTCTCGGCCCAACTCCTGGCCGAGACCGTCCCGGAGCGAGAGAGGTGGGTTGACCGGATGAAGCTCCTTCGGCTCTCCGGACGCTCACGGAAGACCCAGTTGAATATGGCCGCGGAGTATGGCCTGGAAGGATACTCCTCCCCGGGCGGCGGTTGTCTCCTGACGGAGCCGGGGTATTGCCGCAAGCTCATGGAGTTAAAAGAGCGGGAGGGGTGGAAGGTTCCGGAGCTGAAGCTGTTGCGGGTCGGCCGTCATTTTCGTCTTCCTTCGGGGACTAAGGTAGTCTCCGGCCGGGACGAAGAGGAGAATCGACGGCTGGCGGAACTGGCGCGGGAGAACGATTATCTTTTCCAGGCGACGGACCGTCCGGCCAGCCTGGTATTACTGCGCGGATCTTCGGAGATCCGGCCCGGCGATATCGCCCTCGCCGCCGCCATCTGTGTCCGGTATGGCAAAGAGAAGGAGGGGGTGGTGAAGATCGGGTACTGGAAAGGGAGCAGTGAGGGGAAGGAATCGGTGGTTACGGCTCAGCCGCCCCCCGCCGATAAACTGGAGCAATTAAGAATTTAAATATCTTTTTATGAAGAAAATTATCTTGATGATGTTTGTGGTGATGATGATGGTCTCACCCACTTTGGCGGTAGAGAATATCGGCCAGATAAAGGAAGATCTGCTCTCACCTGATCCGGAAGTCCGCTCCGACCGGTGCCTATCATTAATTAGCGAGGGGAAGCCGGCGGTTGGGCTGCTGGCTCCCCGCCTCCGGGATCGGGCGATGCTGGTCCGGCACTGCGCGGCTTACGCGCTCTCCCGGATCGGGGGAGCGAAGGTTGAGAAGATATTTCAGGACGGACTTACGGCGCCCGAAGATGACGTGAGGAGAATCTCGGCGGTTGGCCTGGGGGTGCTGGGAAAAGCTGATCTGAATGGGCTCCTCCCCCTGCTAACTGATAAAAACTGGGAAGTGCGATGGTCGGGCGCCTTCGCTCTGGGAAGGTCGGGCGATCGTCGGGCTCTCCCCCCCCTGGGGAAGATAGCCCGGAGTGATCCGTATTATGACTCGGAGAGTGAGAGTTACCCGGTTCGGGAGCCGGCGGAAAAAGCGATCGATCGGTTGAACGCGACGATCGGCTGGCAGAGGGATCTCAAGGGCGCTCTCGCTCTCTCCCGGGTGATTGAAAAGCCGCTGTTGCTCTACTTCCGGAGAAGCGGAAGCGATCTCTGTAATCGTTTTGAAAGAGCGGTCTTTACGGAAGAGAAGATAATTGATGTTGCCCAGAGATTTATCCCGGTCTGGCTGGACTACCTGACGACCCCGGACCTCTTCGAGGGCTACGGGGTTGAACAGGTGCCGGCGATTATTTTTTTCTCCCCGGATGAAACCCGGCTGGGAAGAGTGGACAGGACAATCGGTGCTCCCGCCTTGTTGAAGAAGATGCTGGCGGTCCTGGAGCGGGAGAAGAGTGCCTCCCGGTTACGATCTCGGCTCAAGATATCTCCCCGGAATCTGGAGACGGCCTGGCAGTTAGCCGAATGTTACCTGGACGAGGGACGATGGGACGACGCCCGGAAAATGCTGGAGTCGATTATAAAGAGTGATCCCGATAACAAAAGCAGCTTGGTGGATAATGCTCTCTTTGCTCGGGCGTATATCGACGGCAAAAGGGGGAATTACGCGCTTGCCGGCCGGGAGTTCAGTGAACTCTTCCAGAAATTCCCTGCCTTTGGAGACCGGACCGAGGCGTTTTATTGCTGGGGATTAAGCGCGTTAAAAGCAGGGAAGACGGCCGAAGCGGAAGAGGTTTTTCGACGGCTTCTCAGTGAGTACCCGGAGAGTAACTTTGCTCACATTGCTCAAGACATCCTCGATCGCCTCCCTTCCCGGCAGGAATAACAGCAAAACTTTCCTTCCACTTTCCCCCCGAAAGTTATAGACTCCCGGAGAATTGGAGTAGAACGTAAACTTAAACTGTACCCATTATTGAAGGTCTTTGCCATAGGTGATGACCGAAAGGAGGATAGTCACATGTCTCAGCATCCCAGTTTTGGGGGAAAGGGAAAGATCAAGGCGAAAAGAAACGTCCTTAAGCGCTACGAGCGAGTGCGATACCTGCAAGAAAAAGGTAAATGGGACAAGGAGAAGTCCGTTCTGGGGCTTCCCAAAATAACGGTGAAGGATTAGTCCGGTTTTCTTCCTAATTTCATGAAATGGTTCTCCGCGCTCGCCTTTTTCCCGCTCCTGTTTCCGTCGGCCTTCGGTGAGGTCTCCTCCCTTCCGGCCACGGTCACCGGAGACAATGTCAACCTCCGGGTCAGCCCCAGCAGAAGATCGGAGATCGTGGGGCAGTTGCAGAGAGGAGAAGAGGTGCGGGTTCTTTTAACTGACGGGGAGTGGTGCGCGATTGTTCCTCCCCCTGGAATCTCCGCCTGGGTCTCGAATGATTATCTTCACGATGGCGTGGTCACCGGGAGCCGGGTTAACGTACGAAGCGGTCCCGGGGTCTCTTACGGCCGTTTGACCTTCCTGCGCCGCGGGATGTCGGTGAAGGTTTTAAAAGAGAGAGGGGGATGGGCGAAGATCGAACTCCCCGCGACCGGCCGTCTCTGGGTGAGCGCCCGCTACATCTCACGGGCCGGGGAAGACATTGTCTCACGGCAGAAGCCGGTCCAATCCTTTGAAGAAGTGGGCGCCGTTTCCCCACCTTCGACCGCCCCGGGCCGCGCCTATATTCCGATCTCACCGGTCCGGGTTGAGAGTGCCGTCTCCTCCTCGACAGTTAGATCGTATACCGGGTTTATCCGGAAGCTCGATCTGGGGTTTACTACCGCCAACCGGGAATATACTTTTGAGATGCTGAAGACCCGGTACGACCCGACGGCAATCGGCTTTTTAACCGGGGAGACGATTGATCTGAACCGGTATCAGTCCCGGAAGGTCCGTCTCTGGGTGGTGATCCTGGAGAAGAAGGTGGGTCATCCGGCGTTGATGGAGGTGAAGGGGGCTGGTCTTCTCTGGTAGCTGAATGAGCAGATTGCCGACATTCAAGGGCGGGATCCATCTCCCGGAGTATAAAGAACTGACTGAACGGGAAAAGATCAAGAAGCTTCCTCTTCCTCCGCGGGTTGTCATCCCCCTCAACCAGAATGTCGGCTCCCCCCCCCGGCCGGTGGTCGAAGTCGGCCGCCCGGTCAAGGCCGGAGAAGTGATTGCCGAGCCCGAAGGTCCGGTCTCCTCCACCCTGCACGCCTCCGTCTCCGGTGTCGTCACCGCTCTGGACCTCTTCCCGTATCCGGCAGGCCCGGACTCCCTCGCGATAGAGATAGAGACCGATCAGAACGACTCTTCCCCGGAATTAATCCCTTCCATCAGTGATCCCTCCCGGCTCTCCCCGGACGAGATCCGGAGAAAGGTCCTGGAGGCCGGGGTCGTCGGCCTCGGCGGGGCGGGTTTCCCGGCCCAGGTCAAGCTCGATCCGCCGGAGGGATCCCGGATAGAATACGCGGTCATCAACGGCGTCGAGTGCGAGCCTTTTTTAACTGTGGATAATCGGTTGATGCTGGAGGAGACGGGGAAGTTACTGGCCGGCCTGCGGATTATCATGCGCGCTACCGGAGCCCGAGAAGGGATAATCGCGATCGAAGCCAATAAGATGGATGCTTTTTACAAAGTTCAGGCCGTCGTTCATAAAGAAAAAGATATCCGGGTCCGGCTTCTCAAGGTGAAGTACCCTCAGGGGGCGGAGAAACAGCTCATCTACTCACTTTTTCATCGCGAGGTTCCGGCCGGAGGACTTCCTTCTTCAGTCGGCTGCGTGGTTCAGAACGTGGGGACCGCGATCGCGATTGCCGAGGCCGTTCTCTCCGGCCGACCGCTGATTGACCGCGTGGTGACCGTTACCGGCCCGGAGATAAAAGACCCCGGAAACTTCCGGGTCCGGATCGGAACCCCTTTTCAGTACCTCCTGGAAGCGGCCGGTGGGTTGCCCGATGGGGAGATAAAGATAATCTCGGGCGGTCCCATGATGGGAATCGCCCAGGCAACTCTCAACGCCCCCGTGATCAAGGGTACATCAGGGCTTCTGGTGATGAGGCCGGTCTCCCGGGAACGGAATCTCCCCTGTATCAGGTGCGGTGAATGTCTCCGGGTCTGCCCGATCGGGCTGATCCCCAGTGATCTGGGGACGATGGCGGATAAGGAGAGATGGGATGATTTTGAAGGACTGGGCGCGGAGAACTGTATCGAGTGCGGATGCTGCGCGTATGTCTGCGCGGCCGGACGGGACCTGGTCCAATTGATCAAGCTGGGCAAAGCCGCCCTGGCGTCCCGAAAGGTACAAAAATAGATGAAGGGCAAGAAAGAGAGATTATTCAAGGTTACTCCGGCCCCCCAACTGCATGGTGGGGAGTCAATCCCCCGGGTCATGTGGACCGTCATGCTGGCTCTGCTGCCGGCATTCCTGGCCAGCCTTTACTTCTTCGGTTGGAAAGCCTTCCAGATTGAGGCGGTCTCGGTCATCACGGCTATCTTCACCGAGGCTGTGATCCAGAAACTCCGGGGGCGCCCGGTCACCATAACCGACGGGAGCGCCGCGGTAACCGGCCTGCTGCTGGCCTTTACTCTCCCGATGGATGTTCCCATCTGGCTCCCGGCGGTCGGTGCCGCCTTCGGAATCGGGGTGGGGAAGCACGCCTTCGGTGGTCTGGGCCATAATATATTTAACCCGGCCCTGATTGGACGGACGTTTGTCATGCACTCCTGGCTGCCGTTCATGACGACCTGGTCACCTCCCCGGCTGGCGATGTACGCTCAGGTTGATGCCGTTACCTATGCCACCCCCCTGGGGGCAGCCCGAGAGGCGGTGATCTCCCTGGTCCCGTCCCCGGACGGTATATTTTCCACGATGGATATGTTCTGGGGAAGTATCGGCGGCTGCATCGGTGAAACATCCGCTCTGGCCTTACTGCTCGGCGGCGTTTTTCTCCTGATCCGGGGCTATGTTCGGTGGCAGACCCCGGCGGCATTCATCGGGACGGTCGTGCTCCTCACCTGGGTACTGCCCGTCAAAGAGGGCGCGATCGCTCTCGCTCCCTATCATCATCTTCTGGGCGGCGGCCTCTTTCTCGGTGCCTTCTTCATGGCCACCGATATGGTAACGACACCGGTGACCGGGGCCGGGATGCTGGTCTTCGGCCTTGGCTGCGGACTGATCACTTCCATCGTCCGTCTTTACGGTGGATTCCCGGAAGGGGTCTGTTATTCGATCCTGGTCATGAACGCCTTTACCCCGCTGATCGACAAGTTTACCCGGCCGAGAATCTTCGGTACTTAATTTTGGAACAGGACAAAATAATTAAACTGGGGTTGACCCTGATGTTAATCTGTCTCGCCGCCGTAAGTGCCCTGGCGCTTACGTACCGTCTTACTAAAGACAAGATTGAAGAACGGGCTCATGAGGAACAACTCCGGGCGCTTAAGGTGGTGCTTCCCCGGGCGACTCATTTCTCCGACCGGAAGTCGGGGGTTGAGATAGATTATTATGAAGGTCTTGACCGGGATGAGAAAGTGGTGGGATACGCTTTTCTGGGTGAGGCCAGGGGATACAGCAGCACGATTCAGGTTGTGGTGGGGATTGATCCGGAAGGCGCGGTTACCGGGATCGAGATCACCGAGCAGAAGGAGACACCGGGGCTGGGGAGCAAAGCGGTCGAGGTCCCGAGTACCCGGACTTTCTGGGAGGCGATCCTGGGCCGGGGTGATACCGCAGAGCCGGGACGTCCCTGGTTTGAGGCCCAGTTTGCCGGAAAGATCCTGCAAGATCTTAAGGTGGTGACCGGGAAGACTGATATCGAGATCCAGGCCCTGACCGGGGCGACGATCACCAGCCGGGCGGTGACGGAAGCGGTCCGGGCTAGCCTGGAGTCATTCTTGAGTCAGCAGGGAGAGGGGAATTGAACCGCAGCGCCGCAGAGCACGCAGAGAGAAGTATTAAATGTTGAAGGAATTCACAAAAGGGATCTTCAAGCGGAACCCGGTCTTTATCCTCCTGCTCGGGCTCTGTCCCACCCTGGCGGTCTCGATCTCAGTCGAGAACGCGATCGGGATGGGAGTGGCTTCGACCTTTGTTCTGGTCTTCTCGAATGTGATCGTTTCGCTGATCCGAAGCCTGGTACCGAAGAAGATCCGGATCCCCTGCTTTATCGTGGTGATAGCGACGTTCGTCACTCTGGTGGAACTCTTTCTGGAAGCTTATCTGCCGGGTTTGAATAAGAGCTTGGGGCTCTTCGTACCCCTGATCGTGGTTAACTGCATTATCCTGGGAAGGGCGGAAGCGTTTGCCTCCCGCAATCCGGTCTTATTGTCACTCTCCGATGGGCTGGGGATGGGGGTGGGGTTCACCGGGGCCCTGGTGCTGCTGGGGGCGATCCGGGAGGTCCTGGGAGCGAACGCCCTCTTCGGCTTTGAGCTGGTTCCGGGATTCCGGCCGGCCATGATTATGATTCTCCCGCCGGGGGCGTTTTTAACCATCGGACTTCTCCTGGGGTTGTTCGCCCTGATCCGGGCCCGGAGGGAAGCCCGCGGTGCGGAGTGATTTGTAATTTCAAAAAGCTATTAGACGGGATTTACAGGATAAAACAGGATAAAATTAAAAAATCATTGTTAATCCTGCTCTGCCCAGATTTATCGGGGTTAATCCTGTCTGAAAAAGTCCCCCGTCAGGGCGCAGCTAAGTTCTGAAAATTGATTAAAGAGGCCATGATTGGTGAGTTATTTATAATTTTTATTGGCGTTGTCCTGGTCAATAATTTTGTCCTGGTCAGGTTTCTTGGCCTCTGCCCTTACATCGGGGTGTCCCGGGACCTGAAATCAGCCGCCGGGATGGGGGTCGCGGTCATCTTTGTTATGACTATGGCCTCCGCCGCCACCTGGGTGATCTATCATTATCTCCTGGCTTCGGGGCCGCACAATATCTGGTTCAGGCTCTTCGGGGACGGGATCGATCCCTCGGCATTCAACTTCAGTTACCTGAGAACCATCGCCTTTATCCTGGTTATCGCTGCCCTGGTCCAGCTGGTGGAGATGGTCATTACCAAGAGCAGCCCGGCGCTCTACCGCGCGCTCGGAATCTATCTTCCCCTGATTACCACCAACTGCGCGGTCCTGGGGGTGACGGTATTGAATGTCGATTCTTTCTTCCCGGGCGGCGAGGCGGTTCCCGGGAGTTTCTTAAAGTGCCTGATCCAGGGATTCGGGGCCGGGGTCGGTTTTACCCTCGCTCTGATCCTGATGGCGTCTATCCGGGAGCGGTTGGAGTTGGCCGACGTGCCCCCCGCCCTGCGCGGAGCCCCAATCGCTTTTATGATCGGGGCGTTGATGTCGATGGCGTTCTTAGGATTCACCGGCTTAATTTAAGTAAGTTCTATGACAGCGATATTTGCGGCGATAATAACTATCAGCGGACTGGGTCTGCTCTTCGGGCTGGGGCTGGCCGTAGGCAGCCGGGTATTCGCTGTCCATCTCGACCCGCGGCTGGAGCAGATTGAAGAGCTGCTGCCACAGCTTAACTGTGGCGCCTGCGGTTACGGGGGATGCGCTGATTACGCCCGGGCTTTGCTGAACGGAGAATGCGAACCAAACGTCTGCCCGATTGCTTCTCCCGAGGCTCGCGCGCGAATCGCCGAACTCCTGGGACGCTTGCTGGAGGAGGAGGAGAAACTGGAAGCGCGCATATTCTGCCGGGGGGGGTACGACGCCGTCCGGCGTTATGATTATGAAGGGCTGCCCACCTGCGCGGCCGCCAACCAGATCGAGGGGGGAGTGATCGCTTGCGATTACGGGTGTTTAAGGTATTATACCTGCCGGGAGGTCTGTCCCTTCGACGCGATCAGAATTGATGATCGGGGCAACCCGGTGGTGATTCCGGAGAAATGCCGGGCCTGCCGGCTCTGTGTTCAGCATTGCCCCCGGGGGATCATCCGGATAGTCCCCTCCCATTCCCGGGTGGATATCTTATGTTCATCCCGGGCTAAAGGAAAGACGGTGGTCAAGGTCTGCTCGGTGGGCTGCATCGGTTGCGGTAAGTGCGTGAAAGAATGTCCGGTCGAAGCCATAACGCTGGAGGATAATCTGGCCGTCATCGATTACGAAAAATGTATCAACTGCGGCAAGTGCATCGAAGTTTGCCCGCGGGGGATAATCGAGAAAATCGAGGAAAAGGAAAAGAACCGCCCGGTAGCCGGGGATAACCGTGGTCTCTCCTCAGTCCCGGTTTTACCGGGATGAGTTTTACAATCAGGAGGAAGGAGTGATGGATAAAGAGAAGATAAAGAAAGCGGTTCGCGACCTGTTGGAGGCGGTGGGAGAAGATCCGGACCGTCCCGGCCTGGAGAGGACCCCGGAACGGGTAGCGGATATGTGTGAGGAGATATTGGAAGGGGTAGGAAGGAAGATCGATCGGGAGATCAAGGTCTTCCCCTGTCCCGGCTTTGACGAGATTGTCCTCCTGAAAGATATCCCCTTCTACTCACTCTGCGAACATCATCTTCTCCCTTTCATCGGGAAGATTCACATCGCCTATATCCCCCAGAACAGCATTATTATTGGGTTGAGTACCCTGGTGCGGATAGTGGAATTATTCAGCCGCCGGCTTCAGATCCAGGAGCGCTTAACCACCGAGATCGCCGATCTCTTGATGGAGAAGCTCAATCCCAGAGGAGTCCTGGTCCAGATTGAGGCGGAACATCTCTGCATGAACATGCAGGGGGTTAAGAAGCCGGGAACTCTGGTCAAGACCGAGGCGGTTCGGGGCAACTTCCGGAGTGACGAGAGGACCCGGGCCGAGGCGCTGAGCTTACTGAGAAGTTCGTAAAGGTTTGAATAACGGATTATTTATAAAATAATGAGTTCATTAGCGGAACAGGTCAGAGAAGCGGGGGTGGTCGGCGCTGGAGGGGCCGGGTTCCCCACCCATGTTAAAGCGGCGGCCCGGGCTGAGTTTGTTATCGCCAATGGCGCGGAATGCGAGCCCCTTCTTCGGGTGGACCAGCAGTTGATGATCGCTGAAGCCTCCGAACTGATCCGGGGGGTGGAGCTGATGAGCGAAGCGGTGGGGGCGAGCCGTTCCATCATCGCGCTCAAGAAAAAATATCAGGGAGCGATCGACGCCTTGCGGACCGAGATCGCGCGGCGGGAATCCCGGGTGGAGCTATCCCTGCTGGGGAGTTATTATCCGGCCGGAGACGAGCAGGTCCTGGTCTATGATGTGACCGGGCGCCTGGTTCCGGAAGGGGGGATCCCCATGGACGTGGGCGTGGTGGTAAATAACGTCGGTACATTGATTAATCTCTGCCGGGCCACCGAAGGGCGCCCGGTTACCCATCGGGTCCTGACGGTGGCGGGGGAGGTGAGGCGTCCGGTCACGCTCTCGGTCCCGGTGGGCGCTTTCGTGGAAGATATTATCGCCGCCGCGGGGGGGACGACCGTCGATGAATACGAGATTCTGGATGGAGGTCCGATTATGGGCGCGTTCTCATCGGGCTACGTAAGCAAAAAAACCACTGGCCTGATTGTTCTTCCGACCGATCACAAGCAGGTTCTTTACAAGCGCCGCGCGATCGAGATAGATATTAAGAGAGCTTCCTGGGCCTGCGATCAATGCCGCTACTGCACGGATCATTGCCCGCGGTATCTCCTCGGCCATCGGATGGAACCCCACATTATCATGAGATTGATCGGCCAGCAACGTGCCGACTGCATACCTCCGGAGGACCTGGCAGAAGCCTATCTCTGCAGCCAGTGCGGGGTCTGCGGAATGTATGCCTGTCCGACCACTATCTCACCGGACAAGGTGATCTCCGCCTTGGTGGAGGAGATGAAGGAGAAGGGTGTCAAAGAATCACTCCTCCGGAGTGAGTTCACCCCTCATCCGGTTCGGGAAGGGAGAAAAATTCCGGTCTCCCGGTTCGCGGCCCGGATCGACGTCTTGAGATATGACCGTGACGCGCCTCTTCAGAAAGAGCCTTTGACAGTGAGCCGGGTCAGGATTCCTCTCCAGCAGCATGTTGGCGTTCCCTGTAATCCACTTGTCTCCGCCGGGGAACGGGTAGAGAAGGGGATGAAGATCGGGGACGTTCCCGAAGGCTCCCTCGGCGCTCCGGTCCATGCCAGTATCAGCGGAACGGTGGAGCATGTCTTTGATGACTCTATTTTTATTCGGAGTCCGGGGTCGCCGGGATGAATATTACCAGGAAAATATTGCTTGGCCTCTTCATGTTAATCACCGCCTGTTCGCCGGTGGAGACGGGGCGGAGAATTGCGGGAACCTCTATCAAGACACTTGAGGAGGAAGAAAAAGGGCGTTTCAGCGGGATCGCCCGGGCGGGGATTTTGAAGAGTTATGCCGCGGTAAAAGAGATCCTGGAGGAGAAGGATCTCTACATCTACCTGGATAACCCCGAAAACGGTTACCTGACGGCTATGTGGTTTAACCGGATCTATCCCCGCTGTATCGATACTTCGGAAGTGGGGTTCTTCTTCCAGGAAGACGGACCGGGCCGGACCCGGATCGACGTGGTATCCCGGAACAGTTCCCTGGCCCGCTTTGCCGCCGAGATGGTATTTGAAGAACTTAATCGGAGAGATGGGATAAAGATGAAGCCCCAGTAAAATTTTTCTGCTCCAACGCGATAAAATTGGGGTAGACTGCGGCAAGCGCTAAGTTCCTGTATCGGAATTTCAATAAACCGCGGATTAAACGGATTGAGCGGATTGTTTTTTCTTTAATCAGCATAATCCGCTAAATCCGCGGTTAAGTAAGTTGCGGAGCTAAGTTCTGATAGCCTCGATAGTATTCCCGACCTGAACCATCCCCGATTCTATCACTCGGGTAAAGACCACTTCCCGGGTCATGACGCACGGTGTTTTTGATTTGATCAAGACACACTCCGGGTAGCATCTCTTCCTCATTCGACTGATCTCCTGGATGCTATCCCCGATCTTCAGACTTGTCCCGGCCGGAAACTCATAAAGATTGATTCCTTCCGTAGTCACCGTCGGAACAAATCTCCTGAAGCATAATCCTTCCCGCGGGGATTCAGAGAGCTTCTCTCTCCCTTTGATCCCGAAGAATGTCACCTGTTTATCTCCTGGACCGGAATGAACGTCTCCGGCCAATCCGAAATCCCGCAGGAAAAATCCTTTCCGGATCGACTCCCGCGGACTCCCTCTCCCCCGGGTGATTATGATCTCTTTGACTTTCCCGGATTTCATAAGAAGTATGTTCTTCAAAAGGTATGAACCGCGGTGGCCTTGAAGGAGAAGCAGATCATCTTTCCCAGGGTCAGTTCCAGTTCTTCCAGCGCCCCCCGGGTTATGAGCGATCTCAGGATCAACTCTCCACATTGGACGGTGACTTCGTAGAACATCCCCCGTCGCTCGATCGCGATGATCTCACCCGAAAAACTGTTTCGCATGCTGGAAGCGATCTGGTGCCGACTGAGGACGATATCCTCCGGCCGGATGGCCAGGTACCCGTCACTCTGGTCCAGGCGGCGTCCGGTCTCTATGGAGAGGCCGTTGACCCGGGCCCGGGTCTCCCGGAACTCGGCCCGGAAGAGATTCCGGATCCCCACAAATGTCGCCACGAACTTGGAACGGGGTTTTTTGAACAAATCCTCAATCTCTCCGGCCTGCTCTATCCTCCCCTGATTAAGTACGGCACCACACCGCGCCAGCGCTAAGGCCTCGTTGAAGTCATGGGTTACCATCAAGAAGGTTATCCCGGTCTGATTATGAAGCCGTTTCAGCATTGTCTGGATCTCCCCGCGGAAAGCGGGATCGAGAGCGTTAAGCGGCTCATCCAGGAGGAGGATCGATGGTTTGACCGCCAGGGCCCGGGCCAGCGCGACCCTCTGACTCTCCCCCCCGCTCAGAGAAGGGGGATAGCGGTCAAGCAAAGACTCCAGATCGAGTACGCTGATGAGATCATCAAGATGCCACCGGCTCATCGCTGTTCGGTGATACCTCAACCCGTACCGGATATTGTCAAGAACCGAGAGGTGGGGGAAGAGGGAGCAGTCCTGGTAGACGATGGTTATTCCCCTCTCTTCGGGAGAGAGACCGGTGATATCCCGTTCATCGACGATGATCCGCCCGGATAGCGGGGAAATCAGACCGGCAATGGACTCCAGCAGCATGGTCTTGCCGGCCCCGGTGGGCCCCATGACGACGAAGAATTCTCCTTCCGCTACCTCCAGGCTGATATCCCGGAGAGTGAAATCACCCGCCTCAACCGATAGTTCTTCAAGCCTGATCATATCTCGGCCCCCTTACTTAACCGGGTCTTCCGGTCGGCCGTGATTACCCGTAGGATGAGGAAGAGAATCAGGCAGACCAGGATGAACCAGACCGCGACCGGCTGGGAATACTTCAGGCCGTAACCTTCGAATCGTTCATAGATCAGAACCGGGGCGACCATCGGGTGGTAGGCCACCACCACCACCGCCCCGAACTCACTGAGAGCCCGGGCCATCGACATAATGAATCCGGAGAGGATACTGCGGGAAGCGAGGGGAAGGGTGATCCGGAAGAAGGTGGCGGGGAGGGAGGCCCCCAGGCTCCGGGAGACATTCTCCAGGCGGGAGGGGACGGCCTCGAAGCCGTTCTTGGCGGCATTGATATAGAAAGGAATCGCGACGAATACCAGTACGACTACGATCCCGGTCACGCTCCCCATTATCCGGATGCCGATCTCATGAAGGATTCTCCCCAGCCAGAAATTTCTTCCGACCACGCTCAGGATCGCGATCCCCACCACCGGGTGGGGGATGACGATAGGGAGGTCGATTACGCTCTCGACCAGGCTCTTGCCGGGGAACCGCTTCCGGGCCAGGATATAGGCCAGGGGCGTCCCCAGCAGGAGCGAGATCAGGGCCGCCAGCCCGGCGGTATGGACGCTCAACCAGATCGCCTTCCGGACGGTGACGTCCCGGAGGGCTTCGCCCATCTGTTCCGGGTCCGGCGCGGTAAGGAGCCGGAGAAGAGGAAAGAGAATGAAGCCCAGAACCAGCAGCCCGCAGATAAGGGCGAGCCATAAGAAGGAGTTCTTTATCCTCATTGTGAAGTTCCGACGTCAACCAAAGACCGGAGTTCTTCCGGCATCAGATCCCGCATCTTTGCGGAAGGCACGACCGGAGGCAACAGCGGAACCTGGCCATTCTCCTTCAGGACCCGCAAGCCGCCATCGGGCGAGAGAAGATAGCGAAGGAAGAGTTCCGCCGAAGCGCGGTCGGGGGCTTGTTTCAGCATGGTCACTCCATAGGTAATGGATTTTCCTGTCAGATCGATAAACTCTCCCGGTTTTTTGCCGGAGACCATAACCCGGGCCTGTCGGTAGTAATCGTCCCGCGCCGGGTCGCCCAGGTTGATATCGGGAGGCAGCTCCAGGAATTTCAAATCGTGTTGAACCGCCACTGAGCGGTACTCCCAGGCGTAGTCCATGTTACCGGTCTGCAGAAGAGAGATCAGTTCCACGGACCTGGGGCGGATATTCTCGATCGGGATATTCCGGCGTAACTTCTGATAGAGCCCGGGCTTTTGATAGTAGATCTCCGCCAGTTGCAGCATCATGAGACTGCGATAGCCACAAGGGTCCAGATTCGGATCCGAGTGACCCCAGATCACCTCTTTCTTCCCCAAGATCTCAAACCAGTTGTTCTTATTTATCTTGGCGGCATCTTCGCTCCGGTCGGTGTAAGCCAGAACCATCCGGTTGGTGGCGAAGCGGACGTTCCAGTCGGCGTAACCGGGGATGAGAAACGTGTCGATCACCCGGTAATCGGCCGAGGCCATGATGTCGCAGGGCTTCTTCAGGTCGGTGATCTTCCGGGCGCAGGCCTGGCTCCCCGCCGCTTCTCTCTCCACGTCGATTCCGGGATGCAGCTTCTCAAAGTTCTTTTCCATTTTTTCAAAAGGAACCGAGAGGCTTCCGGCGTGAAAGATAATCACCTTTCCGGAAGGTTCATCCCCACAGTAGCCTGTTATCAAGAAACTGAAAACCGGTAGCAGGCCGAACAGAAAGAACAAATTTTTGTTCATTGCGGAAGGTTCTTTCTCCGGCAGATAAAAAACGGCTCTCCCGTGCGGGAGGGCCGTTTTGATAAACCCTCGGTATCTCCTTTCCAAACACGGGAGGTGCGGCCGTTTCCAGCCGAACCCTATCGCTCTGTTTCCATCCCTCTTCGGGTTAGGAATTACAGAGTCGGAGATAATGAGATATAATAAGTGAGGTCTTACCCCCCGGCAATAAAAAAATTAGTTACCGGGAAAGATCCGGAGATCGGCGGGAGGGGAGCCCTCCTTCCGGTCAACCAGGTAGGTGTTCTTGATCTTGCTCAGACAATCCCGGGCGAACTCCAGGTAGATCCGTTTTCTGGTGATTCCGGGGACCTTCCGGTATTCGTCGAGAAGCTTCAGGAACCGCTCGCTCTCGCCTTTTGCCGACTGGATGGTATTATTACGATAAGTTTCCGCCTCTAGCTTTTTCTTATACGCCTCACCCTGGGTGAAGGAGATCTGATCGTTGGCGCGGGATTCGGCCCGGGTCTTCATCTTTGCTTTGTCAATCCGGGCGTTAATGACATCATCAAAGTAAGGTTGGACTTTGGATGGCGGACGAATATCCTCAATATCCACCCGTTCAATGGTAAGACCGGTCCGGTTCTGATCGAGTTTTTTCTGGGCGTTTACCTGGAGCCGTTCCTTGATCTCGTCCTTTCCTCGAGTGAGGATGAGATCAACCGGCCGCACCGCCAGAAGATAAATAATGTTTTGGCAGATGATATCCCGGAGGAGTGACTTCTTCCCGGTGCTGCCGAAGAGGTAGTCAAACGGATCGGAGATCCGATACTGGACGATCACTTTGATCTCTACCGCGTTGTTGTCACCGGAGAGGGAGTAGGACTCCAGGCCGGTCAGGTTATAGAAGATGCTGGCCAGGGAATTTGCCCGGGGGTCCTGGTAGAAGTCGTCCACTATGAAACTTTGCTTTTTTTTGACCGGTACCTTGTGAATCCGGCTGAACGGCCAGGGTAAGGTATAATGCAGCCCCGGCATCACCCGCTTGTCCACCACTCTCCCCAGTATCTCCTGGACCCCCAGCTCATCAGTCTTGATGGTATAGAAACCGAGACTTAAGTAAAAGACGACCAGAACCAGCATAATCCATTTAACAAAGCGCCGGGTGTGCCGGACGGCGCTCTTCAGTTCGCTCCCGACCTTCAGGTTATTTTCTTCATTCGGGCTCATGGCAGCTCTTTTATTTCTTATTTTTATCTCCGGATGAAGTACTCCGGCTGGCCGGTTTGATATCCTGTTCTCCCGGCAGCAGATAACGGAAGAGGTCGGAGTCGAGGGAGAGGATCAAAGTGGTATCCCGGCCCAAAATCCTGCGATAGGTGTCCAGAGAATCCAGGAATTCAAAGAGTTCCGGGGCCTGACTGTAGGCCTCTCCTCGTGTCTTGATCGCTTCCTTGTCCCCTTCACCTTTTATAATTTCCGCATCCCTGGTGGCCCGGGCTAGGATCTCTTTTGCCTTCCGATCCGCTTCCGCTTCTATCTCCGCCGCTTTCTTGCCCCCCTCCGCCCGGTATTTTTTGGCTTCCTTCTCCCGGTCGGACTTCATCCGGTTATAAACGGCCTCGGTTACGATGGTCGGGTAGGTGATCCGGCGGACGCCGAGATCGACAACCTTCAATCCGTACTGTTCCCGGGCCTGTTCATTGCATTCATTTAAAATTCTCTCCTCGATCTGGGCCAGTTTAACCTTCTCGGGATTGGTATTGATAATCTGATCGATGGAGTAATCGCCCAGGACATTGCCCAGCCGGGCGTTGACCATGTCACCGAGTTTCGCTTCTGCGATCGCAGAGGTTCCCAGCGACTGGAAGAAGACCAGGGGATCGTTGATCTGCCAGCAGACATAGCAGGTCATGATGATCGGTTTCTGTTCTTTCAGGAGAAGCTGGATGGGGCGGGGTTTGAAGACATGAATCCGCTTATCCAGGCGGTTTACCTTATCTATAAAACCGGGGAGCTTCCGATGGAGTCCGGTTTCCTGGACTGTCCTCACCGGGGAGCCGAAACGGGTAACGATGACTATTTCTTTCTCGTTGACCGTAAAGACGCTCAAGACGACCAGGCAGATCAGGATGCCCAGCACGACGAGCAGAAGAACAAAATTTTTCATGGTATCCTCGTTTTATCCTGTATAATTGTTTATCTTGATTAAAATTGACTCTCTAAAAAGATCGGTCGGCCTGACTTCAGCCAGACTTCCGGAACTTCGGCTTTAGGATCAACCAGAATAATCGGCTGATCAACCAGAGTCTCCTTTATTGATTTTCGGTAGAGCATTGGCATGGTAATAGATGGACAGGCTTGAATAGCTTCCATACGGCTTAAGAAACGGCTGGCTTCGCCTGTGGCCTCATCTCCCTTTTTTGATACGTAAGCTTCCGCCTCCGCGAGGGCCTGTGCCGCGTAGCCCTGATATTCCGGGATTTTACTGTTGTAGATTCCCAGTGCCTGGTTAATCCTCTGTTCTTTCTCCTGCATGGCCGCGATGACCTGCTCGTAAGAATCAGCGATCGAGACCGGGGGATGCACGTCTATTGTATTGACGGTGATGATCTCCAGTCCGGCTTTGAGCCTGTCCATCTCCTTTTGAATAACCTCTTTTATCTTCTCTTCCATTGGTTCCCGGTAGGTGGTTACAATATCGACAAATACTTTGGTGGTGAAGATCTGGGTTATCAACCGGTGGGTGGCGTTATTGAGGAGTTTCTCCGCGTCGGAAAGACCCCCGAGAGCCGTTTCTGCGGTTCGAGACTTGTGGAAGCTGTAGGTATAGTCGAAGATATTCTTGATCTGGTAATGTAGTTTCAGATAGGGGTAGAAGAAATAATCTTCCGCCGAGAGGAAGGACTCTTCGGTTCCGTGCTGCTTGGTCCAGAGCAACGCGATTGAACTCGGGTTGGTGATGTTTCCGATATTCATACTCCGGATTATTCGGGAGTCGACCTTAATGACCTTCTCCAAGGGCCAGGGAAGCTTTAAATGAAGGCCGGGTTCCAGGGATTCTCCCCGATTGATCACCCTCCCCATCCGCTCCCGGATGCCTTGCTGAGAGGGGCCGATCATGGTCAGACAGTTCAGCAGGATCAGGATAAGCAACCCCAGTATCAGAACGGAGACTATGATGCGCCGGAGCCTGGTCCGGATCTTGATGGAGAGATGATCCCAGTTGATGATCCGGCCGATCCACCGCCCAAAATGATTCCAGGTCCGGGGTTCAAAAGCGGCCGTGATCAGACCCATGGCTATCCGCTCTTTCCAGCCGCTTTTTCCATGGACAGACCACCAAAAATTAACGAAGGTCTCCAGGGCGAAAGAGAAAACAAAGACAATAATAACGAACGCCCCGATCTTATCGATATTGATCCCCAATTGGTTAATTCCCAGCTGAAGAGAGATCATGGTGAAGCCGGCGATCAGGGAGCCAACCATATCGGCTTTAGAGTGAAGACCGTCGGCGATCAGGGCCGGGGAATTGTGTTCTTTCCCCATCTTAACTTCAAATACTGAAACGACAAAGGAGCAAACGGCGAAGAAGATGAAGCAGAGACCGTAAAGAAAGGGTGAGGAGATAACTTCTGTTGTGCTGTAAATAATTTTGTATAGGACTCCCCACGCGGCTCCCAGAATAATAATGCCGATGATGAAGGATATCCACTTCTCCAGTGAGATATTCTTCCAGTCGATCCCTGAGCCCGGAGTGGCTTCACCTTGCCTGCCTTCCCGTTCCAGGTCGGCTTCTCTCATCACTCTTTCGGGGTGAGGGGATACTGAGAAATAGACCAGGAGGGAGGTAAAAACGTCGGTAAGGCTGTGCCAGGCCTCCGCCAGAATGACCAGGCTTCCGCTGAGAATTGCCAGGACGAACTTAAGGAGAGTG
>JAVCDH010000110.1 GCA_030765805.1 Candidatus Euphemobacter frigidus | reverse complement strand
GGGATGCGTGGAATGCGTATTGGAGAAAGAGAATGAACCTACAAAATAGGTGTCAAATTAAACTGGTCTATTATAAATGGCGGAGAGCGGCCTAATGCCCCACCTCAAGAAAATGGGACGCTCTTAATAGATTGCATGTCATCGCGAGGACCCCCGATTTTTTTTATCGGGGGATCGCAATAATAGAAAAACTATAATTGGGGCACTTTTCGTTTAGACACTATTTAACAGAAAGGAGGAGTAAAGATGCGCAATAAAATTGAAAAGGTATTGGAAGAGGTAGTCAGACCGATGTTGTATATGCACGGGGGAAGTGTCCAATTAATCGAGGTAACCGAAGACTGCGTGGTTAAAGTGAGATTATCCGGCGCTTGTGCCGGCTGTCCGGGCGCCCAGATGACTATAGCCGGGATGGTGGAGAGTTCCCTGAAAGCGAAGATTCCGGAAGTCAAGAAAGTGGAAGCGGTACATTGATCACGCTGATTCTTGCTTTTTCGATTTTATCCGCCTTCGCGGAAGACCCTATTTGTGGAATGGAATTGGATAAGAAAAAGGCGGTAATATGGCTAAAATAATCGCGGTCTGCCGAAGCAAGGAAAAAGGCAGAAAAAAAGAAGCTATCCGAAAAGGTATCATGAAGGAAGCTTACGGCCTGGTGGGCGATGCCCACGCCAACTGCCGCACCCACCGTCAGGTAAGCCTGCTGGCAATTGAAAGCATTAACAAGATGCGGGATATGGGCTTCGATCTAGGCCCGGGAGACTTTGCCGAGAATCTAACTACCACAAAATTAAACTTAGTCTCACTGCCGGTCGGCACCCAGCTCTCTATCGGAGAAAAAATTATTTTGGCAGTTACCCAAATCGGCAAAGAGTGCCATACCGATTGCGCTGTCTACCGGCAGATCGGACAATGCGTCATGCCCCGGGAGGGGATATTTGCCAAAGTAATTCACGGCGGGTCGGTCAGGGCGGGCGACGAGATAAGGATAGTAAAAGGTAGAGAATAAAGAAGAAAGATTTCCTATATTGAATAAAAAAGACAAAAACAGGTCTGGGGCTATAGTTGTAATCAGGGGTGGCGGAGAAGTAGCCAGCGGCATAGCTCACATCTTGTACCGTAATCATCTGCGAGTTTGTCTCACTGAAATAACCAATCCCCTGGCCGTCAGCCGAGGGACCAGCTTCTCGGAAGCGGTTTTTGATGGGGTAAAAACCATTGAAGGAGTGACGGCGGAGCTTGTTTCCGTCTCGCCAGAAGAAATCTCCCGGGTCTGGCGACAGGGAAACATCGCCATAGTAATAGACCCGGAAGCATCAGTAAAAGAGGAGATAAAGCCCGATGTATTGGTTGATGCCACTATGGCGAAACAAAATGTCGGAACCGGGATCACCGACGCCCATTTAGTAATTGGCATGGGACCGGGTTTTTATGCCGGCCGGGATGTTCATATTGTGGTAGAGACCAATCACAGCAACAACCTGGGCCGGGCAATACTTAAAGGGGAGGCGGAGAGAGATACGGGAACCCCGGTAGCCATCGGCGGACTTACTAAGGAAAGGGTGATCTGGGCGCCTCAGAAAGGCATCTTTACTACCAACAGGCATATTGGAGACTCGGTGGTTGCTCACCAGGTTTTAGGTCGCATTGGAGACCGGCCTCTCCCGGCGCCGGTAAGCGGCATTCTGCGCGGTCTTATGAGGGATGGTGTAATGGTACCGAGAAACGCCAAGCTGGTCGAGGTTGACCCGATAAACGATAAGGATGTTTGCTATGTCATCAGGGATAAGATGAGAGCCATAGCCGGAGGGATTCTGGAAGCCATAATGCTGAAATTGGACGTAGGTGACTGATTTTCAAGGAGGATTAAAAATGTTGGAGATTTATAAAGAGTTAGTAAGTGTAACTTCAAAAGGTGAACGGGCAATATTAGCTACTGTCATTTCCAGCAGTGGTTCGGCCCCGCGGAAAGCCGGTGCAAAGATGCTGATCAAAGATGACGGCGCCTTTATCGGCACCGTGGGCGGCGGGGGTGTTGAGCTACAAGTCCGGGAGAAAGCTATTGAGATAATGAATTCAGGCGAGTCGCAGTTAGCGCACTTTGACCTTTCCGGCCGAGGTGAGCAAGCGGCCATGATTTGCGGCGGACAGATGGACATCTTCCTCGATCCAATTCTGTCTCCGGAAACGCTCTATCTCTTTGGGGCCGGGCATATCTCTCAGAGCACGGCGGCGATAGGCAAGCTGCTGGAATTCCGGGTGGTAGTGATAGACCCGCGGCCTGAATATAACAATGCCGAGCGATTCCCCGATGCTGAATCATTGATGGTTGAAGAGTATAATAATGCCTTCTCAAGATTATCCGTGGATAAAAACGGCTACATCGTGATCTACACTCCCGGACATGCTCTCGATGAGCAATGCTTGCAATTGGCTCTTGGCACTAAGGCTAAGTACATCGGGATGATCGGGAGTAAAAAGAAAGTCAAAGAGATTAAAGAGCGCCTATCGCAAAAAGGGGTATCCCGGCAAAAATTAAATAAGGTTTACGCCCCGATCGGACTGGATATCGGGGCGGAGACCCCACAGGAGATTGCCCTGAGCATCCTGGCGGAGATAATTAAGGTGAAAAAGAGCGTATCTTGAATCGGATTTTAAATTCGCGCTTCAAGCCGATAGTTGTTAATAACATGAATAAAGACATCCGGAAAAGAATAAACGAATTGAAGAGAAAGGAAGAGGCCCCCTCGGGTGAGGTTTACCAGGGCTTGTCTCTTCAGGTTATTGAGACCATCGCCCGGGAGTTTCAAATTAGCAAAAGGGAGGTAGAGATAGCAGCCCTGGAGAACGAAGTTATTCCAATCAAATATCATCGCAATATCGGGACGATCGGTATTCCCGGGCAACGGAAACTCCTAAAAGCAAAGGTGGCGGTTATCGGAGCCGGGGGCCTGGGAGGATCCGTGATTGAACTTCTGGCCCGGATGGGAGTCGGGAGAATGGTAGTGGTCGATGGTGATACTTTTGCCGAGGATAACCTTAACCGCCAGCTGCTCTGCACTGAAAAGAATATCCGAAAAAGCAAGGTCACGGCCGCGGTCGGCCGGGTGGGGGAGATAAACTCGGCCGTGGAAGTAACATCTCACCAAGCTTTTTTAGGCGCTGAAAATGTCGATTCCTTTATTACCGGCTGTGACGTGGTTATTGACGCTCTCGATAATATCCCGGTCCGTCTGATCCTGCAGGAAGCCGCCCGGAGGCTGAATCTCCCCCTGGTCCATGGAGCCGTGGCCGGTTTTATTGGAGAGTTAATGACTATCTTTCCCGGGGACCGCGGTCTGGGCGCCCTCTTCAAGCCGGACCAGGATATCCCCCCGACGGGCATTGAGACCGAGATAGGGACTCCTACCATTACTCCCACTTTCATTGCGGCCGGGCAGGTTATGGAAGCAGTTAAGATAATCCTAAGGAGAGGCAAACCAATCCGGAACCGCCTCCGCTATTTTGAAGTTGAGGAAGGAAAAATTTCCGAAATCAGTTTATCCACGCAGCCCTAAATAAATGTGTCATGAGCTTTGAAGTGGGAGTTAATTTGTATGGCATATTTCGTAAATATGCCAAGGAGAATAAATTCAAAGTCGAGATTGATCCGGGAACATCAGTCGAGGGTTTAATGCGGAAACTTAAAATACCGAAAATGATTTACATGATGGTTCTGGTCAATCAACTGAAGGTGCAATTTGACCATCCTTTATCTCCCGGGGATGAAGTCCACATCTTCCAGCCGATCGGCGGGGGGTAGCCAATATTTTTTTATTTTTTCATATATTGTCTATAAATCATGAAAATTTCCAAAAAAGGCGAATACGCTTTAAGGGCGATGCTTTATCTTTCTTTGAATTATGAAGGGGATTCAAGAAATAGCCAGAAGAGAAAAGATCCCCGTAAAGTTTCTTGGGCAAATTTAGCTTGAACTTAGAAAGGCGGGTCTACTGAAAAGCAGACGGTGGGCGGGAGGAGGATACAGTTTAATCAAGCCTCCGGGTGAAATTAATCTGGCCTCGGTGATTCGGATTATCGATGGCCCCCTGGCCCCTCTGCCTTGCGTAAGCGAGTGGGCATATGTCAAATGCCCGGAAGAGAAGAAATGCGGCCTTTATAGCGTGATGAGGGAGGTGCGAAATTCAATTGCCCGAATTTTAGAGGGCGTGACCTTTGAAGATGTTTGCCGGAAAACCAAAACTTCGCTTAAGAAGAAAATCAGCTCAGCACGTAGGAAACGATCGTGAACTATGGTTTGAATTTATCAAGTCCGGCCCCGGTTCTCTCGGTCGGCATCATCGATAAAAATACATTGGATGCGAAAGGGGCCATAACCCCGGAGAGCAAAATTCTGGTCGGGGTGCGTTGCGCGCTTACTAATTTGACCCATCCCGATGTGGTGAGTATCCCCACCCAGAGGATTCCTGAAAAACTGCTTGATGATTATTATGAACAGGAAGAAGAGGCCGGCTTAAAAGAAATAACATTACCGGTTCGGACATCAGAGATTTATAAAATCCGACCGGGAATAGATTATCTAATAACGGATGAAAGTAGCTCTCATGAACCGTTAAAATATGCAATAGAATTAATTTTATCGAAGAAATTGCTTCTGGGAAAAGCAATAGAAGAAAAAGAAATAGGTTTTACCGCCAAACCCACGATTGCGATTGCTGGTGCTGTCTTATATGAAAAAACCAGTGATGCGATGCCCGGCGCTGAAGTTGAAATTAAGGGCGAAAATTTTTTTAAAGAATATTTAACCATGTATAACGTAATGGTGAAGATTTCGAACATTGAATGTATTCCCGCCGATACACCGAGCTATTCCAATCTGCGATGGGCAAAGATAAAGAATTATATGAAGATGGTTGAAACGAAAAACCCGAAAGTGCTCTATTCCTTATTCAGGAACCGCTCCATCCGATTCTGCGTTCACGGATTATGCCTCGCCTCAGCCTATCTGTATCTGAAGAAAGTGTTATAAATTTTTAAAGGAATATATAAGGCGAGTAATAAGCTGATATCAGTATCCAGGGAGCTGAGATTATGAAGAAGGGAATATATGAAAAAGGGCGGTTTGGAGCCTGGCTCGGCATTTTCGGGAATGTAGTTTTAAGCCTGATTAAGTTTCTGGCCGGCATCCTCGGCCATAGCGCGGCAATGGTTGCCGATGCCATTCACAGTTTATCCGACATCCTGAGTTCCGTCATTGTTCTGATCGGTTTGAAAGTGGCCCGAAGACAGCCCGATAGAGAACATCCCTATGGCCACAGCAAGGCGGAGAGCGTAGCGGCTCAGATTGTATCCGTATTCCTGGTTTTTTTAGGTGGAATGATTTTTTTCAATTCCTGGAAAAATATATTCAAATCGGATTACGAAGCACCTTCTTCTTACGTATTGTTCATAGCATTCGCGTCCATTGTTATCAAAGAAGGCCTCTTCCGATACAAAAGCCGTCTGGGCAAGGAGATCCACTCCAGCTCATTGGTAGTGGATGCCTGGCACCATCGCTCCGATGCTCTCTCATCAATAGCTGTGCTGGTCGGTGTTTTCCTGGCTCTGATTGGCGGCCCCAAGTTTCATATCGCGGATCATATCGCGGCGATGGCCGTGGCTCTGATCATTTGCTATACCGGGGTGAAGATGTTGAGGAAGACCAGTTCGGAGTTGATGGACCAGGTATTGACCGGTCCTCCCGCGGAGAAGATCAAAATATTGGCCTTGGAAGTAGAGGGAGTGAAAGCGGTGGAAAAACTCTTCATTCGCAAATCCGGTATGGATTTAATAATCGATATCCATGTTGAAGTGGATCCCGCCCTTTCCGTAGTTGAAGGTCATAATATTGCCGGGGAGGTGAAGGCGAAGCTGATGGGAAAGATTGAATCCTTGAGAGGCGTGATGGTGCACGTTGAACCTTATTTTACCAGCAGGATATAAACGCAGACTTGACTGATAGCGATATTTAAGCGAATATATAACGGATTATGAAACTTAATGTTAAAATCACTATCGCTGATGATCAGAATGAAGAATTTATGGGGATCGGTCTAATCTGGCTTTTAAGGCGGATTAAAAAATTCAAATCCATCAATCAAGCTGCCAAGGATATGAGTTTATCCTACGTCAAAGCTTTAAAAATCCTCAACCGCCTGGAAAAATATCTGGATAGGAAAATATTGATCAGGAAAAGAGGCGGAAAGGATCGGGGCGGCGCGGAACTAACCCCTTTCGCCAAACAATTCCTGGACGAATACGACCGTTTTCAGCAAGATATTAAAAATTATTCCACAAAGAAATTTTTGGACTTTCAAAAACATCTTATTAAAAATGAAATGAATTAAAAGCTCTTCCGCAAAATTTTTTTTGAATGCCGTTATATATGCAAATATATAACGGCTTAATCCTCGGACCCGGGCGACGAGAGGAGGAAAGTTAAAAAAGGGTATAAAACTTTGTTTGCTGATCACTATTGCTTGGATGGGACTGGGGTTTATGTCTGATGCGAGGGCGGATGAGGATTGGGAATACTGGATGAAATATTCATTCAATGCCAGGGTAAACGAAAAAGTCGCTCTCTTTATAAAACCTCAATTTCGCTGGCGGGATGATTTTAATGAATTTTATTTTCACCGCACCTGGGCAGGGGCTACTTTGAAGGTTTTAAAGTGGCTGGATGTCGCTCCTCAATACAGCTACAAAACCAGTAAACATAGTGGAAACCACTGGCCTCCCGAGAATTTTCTAGCCCTTGATCTCATACCGAAGATAGCCCTTTTCGACCTTAAGGTCAGTGACCGGAACCGCGTTATGTACGGTCTTGATGATTATGTCTGGACCTACCGGAACCGGATTAAGATTGCCCGGCCGTTTAAAAAAGCGCTCTGGGGGCATGGCTTGACTCCTTTTATCGCCGATGAAGGTTTCTACAACGATAAGGCGCATGAATTCTACGAGAATCGAGCGGAATTTGGCTTTGGAACCAAGATCATCAAAAACATCGAATTGGAATTATCCTATATTTTCCGGAGCAAGGAAAAGAAGGATAAGTGGATAAAGAGCCACATTCTCTGCTCTCTGCTTAAGTTTAAATTCTAAGAAGGTGAACAATGAAGCAGATTAAAAAGCTTTCGCAATATTCCGGTCTGATTTTAGCGCTGATTTTTTGCGGTGCGGCCTTTTCAACCCAGGTCGAAAACAAAATAACAAACCAAACCTCCTCCGAGCTGGAGCTTTTCGTCGGTTCGGCGACCAAGCCGGCCACGGAGGAAGCGGCCCGGATTTTTCAGGAAAAGTTTGGAGTAAAAGTCAATCTCCACTTTGGAGGATCAGGGGCGATGCTCTCTCAGATGATCCTGTCAAAGAAGGGCGACATCTACTTTCCGGGCTCCTCGGATTTCATGGAGAGGGCCAGGAGGAAGGGCATGGTGCTTACGGATACTGAAAAGATTGTCGTTTATCTTATCCCCGCGATTAACGTTCAGGAAGGCAACCCTAAGAACATCTGTAAACTTGAAGACCTGGCGCGCCCCGGCCTCCGGATTGCCATTGCCAACCCGAAAACGGTCTGTGTCGGGCTTTACGCGGCGGAAGTTCTGGATAAAGCGGGCTTGGCCGATAAAGTTCGCCCCAACATCGCCACCTACACCGAGAGTTGCGCCAAGACCTGCCAGATTGTAGCCTTTAAGAACGTGGACGCGGTAATCGGCTGGCGGGTCTTCCAGTACTGGTCACCGGAGAATGTGGAGACGGTCCTCTTGCCCCCGGAAAATATTTCCCGGATCGGCTATGTTCCGATCGCGATCAGCCGATTTTGCAAAAACCGCGCCCTGGCGCAAAAGTTTATTGACTTCGTCACCTCTCCGGAAGGGAAAGAAATTTATAAAAAGTGGAACTATCTAACAACCGAGAAGGAAGCCCGGAAATTTGCTCCCCAGGCAAAAGTGGGCGGAGAGTGGGTTCTACCCGACCAGTGGCAATGAAAAAAGGAATCTGGGCTGACAGGGCATTCAATGGACTTATATGGGCCGCGGCCGGAGCCCTTGCAATCTATCTTCTCGCCGTTCTGCTGACGCTAACCTTCCATATAAGACCCGAGTCCTGGACAAAAGTCCTGATGAGAGAAAGGGTCCTCTTTTCGCTCAATCTCTCGCTTCTGTGCGCGACAGTCGCTTCTCTCCTGGGTCTTTTATTCGCCATCCCGGCCGCTTATCTGCTCGCCCGGCGGCAGTTCCCGGGAAAAGATCTTCTCGACACTCTCCTCGATATTCCGACTGTCCTGTCTCCCGTGGCCCTGGGGACAGCTCTGCTCTTATTCTTCGGTTCCGGGCCGGGGCGCGTCTTCGAGGAACACGGAATAAGGTTCACATTCGTGGTCTCGGGAATAATCCTGGCCCAGTTCTCGGTCGTAGTGGGTCTGGCGGTCCGCTCCCTCAAGGCGGTATTCGAATCTTTAAGCCCCCGATATGAGACGGTCGCCCTTTTTCTTGGATGCAACAAGTGGAGCACTTTTTTTAAAGTGATCCTCCCCATGACCAGAAACGGCATCATAACCTCGTTTATCCTGGTCTGGGCCCGGGCCATCGGTGAATTCGGCTGCACCATAACCCTGGCCGGGGCGGTTCCCGGGAAGACCGAGACAATACCCGCGGCGATTTATCTGGGTTTGGCGGAAGTGGATATTCAGGAAACCCTGATCTACGTTTTGCTTCTCGTCCTGGTGGCGGTCGTCGTCCTCCTTTCTATCAGGTATCTGACCAGAAAGAGAAGAGTGGGAGCATTATGATTCAAGTTAAGAATCTCAGCGCTCGATTTGGATCATTCGAAATTAAAAATCTCTCTTTTTCTCTGCGAGAAGGAGAACACTTCACACTTCTCGGTCCTTCGGGAGCGGGGAAGAGCCTTCTTACGGAAACTATTCTCGGCCTCCGGCGCTACCAGTCGGGCGAGATTCGGGTGGGCGGAGAATATGTCTCGGGAAAACCTGCTGATAGAGTTACCGTCTCCTACGTTCCCCAGGATGTGGCGCTCTTCCCGCATCTGGGGGTTCTCGATAATATCTTATTCGGCGCCCGGGTAAGACGCATTAAGTCAGAAGTGGTAAGACAGAGGCTGAAGAAGATAAGCGGGATCCTCAAGATAGACCCCATATTAAAGCGAGGGGAGATCGGAACCCTTAGCATCGGTGAAATGCAGCGCGTGGCATTAGCGCGGGCTCTCATCATCGGCCCCCGCGTCCTTTTCCTGGATGAGCCATTCTCATCTCTGGATTACCATATCAAAAGACAGCTTATAGAGGAGCTTAAAAAGCTTCGCCGGGCCTTGAGTATTACCGTCTTTCATGTAACCCATGACCATGAAGAAGCCTTTATGCTGGCGGACCGAATCGGCGTGATCTTCTCCGGCCGCCTGGCCCAGATCGGCTCTCCGGTCGGGCTCCAACACTGCCCGACCACACTTCAGGTCGCGCAATTCCTTATGGCTCGGAATATTTTTGACGCGCGAATCACCGAAATCGATCCTCGGGCCCATAGAGCTATCGTAAATATCGATAACTTAAAGCTTGTTTCTACCGTCTTCGATAAAGTCAATAGCGGACAGAACGTTTATGCCGTCATCCGCCCGGAGGAAGTTCACATTATCAGGCCCAACCGGCCCCTGGGACCGAAGGTGCGGGAGAATTTATTCCCGGCCGACATCAAAGGGAGAACACCCCAACCGGGCGGATGCTTGCTTTCAGCCTCGCTCGACGGACTTAATCGTCCGATAGAAATCAGCATATCAAACTGCGCCTATCATGACCTCAAACTGGATGTTGTGGATTCAGTTCAGGTGTGTTTAAAATCCGATTCCCTCTGGCTAATACCAAAGAACAGAAAAAAGACGGAGAATTATCTATATTAAATATTCTTTGATTCAGGCCCTTGACAAAAACGCCTGAGGTGCTACTATATAGATAAAGTTAGATATAGTTGGAGCAGGTTTATGAGACGTCTGGAAAAGATTTTTAAAGCGCTGGCCGATCGCAATCGCATCCGTATTCTGAAGATGCTGGAAGTAAAACCGATGTGCGTCTGCGAGATTACCGAGATACTGGGGATTGCCCAGTCAAGTGTCTCCCGACATTTAAGTATCCTGCGGGAAGCCGGTTTTCTTATTGATGAGAAGGATGGTCTCTGGGTAATTTATTCCCTGGCCGGCAGTACCGATGATGTACTGGTAAGCGTCATAACCGGCCTGCGCCGATGGGGAAATAGCGATACTCGTATCCAAAGAGACAGAGAGATGGTGGAGACTGTCAGCAGAGAGGAGTTGTGCTCAAAGGGATAAGATTTTTTTTGACCTCTTGTATAGGTATATGGATATATAGTGATATGAGGCGCATCTATGAATAAGGTAAAAGAATGGTTTGTTTTCATTCTTATCCTGCTGGTTTTTCTTCTTGCCTATCTTCTCCCTTTTGCGAATTTTCCGTTCGGAGGCCCTTTGAAAGAGGCTCTCCTGATGCTCCAGGAGTACGCCCGCGAGCATGTGCTGCTCTGTCTGGCTCCGGCCTTCTTCATCGCCGGTGGTATATCGGTCTTCGTCAATCAGCAGGCGGTGATCAAGTACTTCGGGGCCCGGGCCAATAAAGTACTGGCCTATGGGGTGGCTTCCGTCTCGGGGACCATTCTGGCGGTCTGCTCCTGCACCGTTCTCCCCCTCTTCTCCGGGATCTATAAACGGGGGGCGGGGATCGGCCCGGCCACCGCCTTTCTCTACTCCGGCCCGGCAATCAACGTCCTGGCCATCATCCTGACCGCCCGGGTTTTGGGGATGGAACTCGGCATCGCCCGGGCGGTCGGGGCGGTCCTCTTTAGTGTCATCATCGGCCTGATGATGCATCTGTTATTTATCAAGGACGAACGGCACAAGGCGAACAACGCACTGAATTTTACCGGGGAGGGTGAAGATGAAGCGCGCCCACTCTGGAAGAACGGGCTCTACTTCGCTTCGATGGTGGGGATCCTGATCTTTGCCAACTGGAGCGGGGCGGCGAAAGGAGAGGGGGGTCTCTGGGGCTTCATATTCAAGATAAAGTGGGCGCTGACCGGTCTCTTTCTGGCTTCTCTGATCTGGATGTTGATCGCCTGGTTCAAGAAGGATGAGCTGAAGGAGTGGACGGCTTTCACCTGGACATTCACCAAACAGATTCTCCCGCTCCTCTTCATCGGGGTTCTGGTAGCGGGAGCGCTCCTGGGACGGCCCGGCCACGAGGGCTTGATCCCTTCGCGCTGGGTGGCAAGCCTGGTTGGGGGGAACTCTCTCTTCGCCAACTTCTTCGCTTCGGTCGCCGGAGCGTTGATGTACTTCGCCACCTTGACCGAGGTTCCCATCCTCCAGGGGTTGATCGGCGCGGGGATGGGGAAAGGTCCGGCTCTGGCGTTGCTCCTGGCGGGGCCGGCCTTGAGCCTTCCGAATATGCTCGTAATCCGGAGTGTTATCGGCACGAAAAAGGCGGTGGTATTCGTAACTTTGGTGGTGGTCATGGCGACCATCAGCGGCGTTATCTTTGGTTCGATCTGGGGATGAGAGTGAACCCCGAAGATGGGAAGAAAGATAATTGAACCGCAAAGACGCAAAGAGCGCAAAGAAAGACAATTAGAGTGTATTGATTAAATCTGTTTATTCGGGTCCAGTAGTGCGAAGAAGCAATAACTTAATCAATTAGCTGAGTCAGTTATTTTTAAATCCTTCTTTGCGTTCTTTGCGCCTCTGCGGTTCAAATAAATTGCTGAGCTAAGTTCTATAGGAGGTATGTTATGAAGATCGAAGTATTGGGCACAGGCTGTCCAAAGTGTCACAAGACCAGGGAAAATATTGAGACTGCGCTCTCCGAGTCGGGGAAAGAAGCTGAGATTATCGAAGTCAAAGATCTCAAGTCTATCGCGGATTACGGGGTGATGATGACCCCGGCGGTGGTTGTTGACGGCGAGGTCAAGATAGTGGGCAAAGTGCCGAGTGTGGAACAGATTAAGGCGCTGCTTTCCTGAAAAAGGAGGTGCGGAAATGAGACTTCTGGCGGAATGGTTCCCGGAGTTTGCCGGGAAGTTTGATGAGATCGACGAACTCTACCGGGCGAAACGGAGTATCGATGAGAAGACCTACCAGTTCATCTGCCTGGCCCTCTCGATTAAGAACCGCTCCGCGTCCTGTGTGAAGAAACACTTCAAGGGAGCACTGAAGGCGGGAGCAACCCTGAAAGAGATCACCTACATCATGGCCCTGACCTTCCGGGAGAGCGCCGGTTCGGACGACTGCTGGATTCACGATGTCCTGGGTGATTACAAGAAGCTGATCCGGGAAAACATCCAGTGCTGTCCGAAGTAGTCCCCGGCAATGCAGGACCGGGAGATAACTTCAGTTCTATAATCCTCAACCCGGTGCAATCCGTTTATTGTTCGTGGGATTATAGAGGCGAGCATTTTTGGCTTGCCTCATGCTTTACAGATGGAAGATGATCAAGCTATTTTCACCTGCGAAAAGGAGAAGTTTTAAAATGACGGTTAAAATTAGCGAAGAAATGGAGAGATTACTTCTGAAGCAAAACGTGGCGGTGGTGGCCACGGTCAGTCCGGGAGGTATCCCCAATCTTTCTCTTAAAGGAGTGGTGCAGGTTAAACCGGAAGGATATATCTACTTTCTTGACCTGTACCGGGGAAAGACCAGGAGTAACTTAATAAAAAACCCCACGATCGCGCTCACTGTTTTCAGTGTCCGGGAATTTAAAGGTTATCAATTTAAAGGATGCGCGGTTTTAATCGATTCGGGACCGCTCTATGATGAGATGGTAGCTACCTGGAAGATCAAAAAAATAAACATAATCGGGAACCGGATCATTAAAAACATTCGTAAAGGTTTTTCTCATGGCCGCTCCGAAACTTTTCTCCCCGCCCCCAGGTACCTGGTCAAAGTCGAAGTCAAAAAGGTTTATAATCTGGTGCCTCGTTCGATGCGAGATTCATCCGAAGGTCCGCAGAGTTGAATTTATTCAAGATTCAACCGCGGGATTAACTCGGGATAGCTTCTTTCTCAGTTCTCGAACTTCTGGATAAGACCGCGCAGGTTTATAACAGCCCCTTAACTACTAAAGCGAAAGGGCTTTCGAAGCCATCCTTGGTGTATCAAGGGCAAGTACGGGACGATGCGGATCCGGTTGTAGAAAGTTGAATGTCTTGAGTGCGGAAAGCAGTTTTGTCCGCTGCTCGCTGCCTTGCAAATCGAGCCCTACGGGAGACATGAGGATGTACTTGAAAAAACTGTACTTTATGCGGTCATTGACATAAACTACCGGATTGATTGAAGGCCATTCACTGGACATATCTTTGGGTGGAGTCCATAATTTCGTGGCGGGCAGTGATATTGATGTCGTGGCGGGCAGTGATATTGATGAATTGCTTGCTGATGATCTGAAGCTGGACCGCTACCGGGCAGTTATGGCCGATGGCTCGGGGCTGGTCCGATCCGGTTGCCACCAAACTTTCGGAAATGATCATGATTAAGAAGTACAGACCATACCTCTGGAAACAATATTGGCTTAAGAAGATGGGAATTCATGGTTATCTCAATATCTGGGTACAAAGCGTCAGAGTAGCCCCAGGCGTCAACTTTTGAACGTTACCAAAGTATTAAAAGGAAGAGTAAGAAGGAGGAAATATGAAGCGGGTCAGCTGGCAGGTTCTCTTGGGCTTAACTCTTCTAATCTTATCGATAATCTTTTATCTACTTCACTATTTAATCTTCCGAGATTATCACCATATCTTTATCTATCTGATTGGAGATGTGGCTTTTGTTTTTATCGAAGTTTTACTGGTTACCCTGATCATCCACCAGCTGCTGAATAAGCGGGAAAAGCGATCCCGGCTGGAAAAATTAAATATGGTCATCGGGGCTTTCTTCAGTGAAGTAGGCACCGAGTTATTAACCTATTTATCCGACTTTGACCCGAAGCTGGACAGCATCAGAGAGGAGCTTATCCTGACCAAAGATTTTACCGATCGGGAATTTTCCGGCTTGAGTAAACGTCTCAAGAGCTACGATTACGGAGTTGATAGAGAAAAGGTCAATCTGGAAGATTTGCGTGGTTTCCTCGTCCGAAAAATGGATTTTTTGCTGCGCCTCCTGGAAAATCCCAATCTCCTGGAGCACGAATCCTTTACCGAACTCCTCTGGGCGGTTTTTCATCTGACCGAGGAACTGGCGCATCGAAAAGATGTGAGCCGGTTGCCGGATACCGATCGGCAGCATTTGATCGGAGATATAAATAGAGTCTATGGCTTATTGGTCAACCAATGGTTTGATTACATGAAACATCTGAAAGGTCATTATCCTTATCTCTATTCACTGGCCATGAGAATTAATCCTTTTGATCAGGAAGCATCACCGATAGTACAATGAATTGAAACAAAACTTAAAACCAGGGAGGTAAGATCATGCCCGAGTTTGGATCGCCATTTTCAGGACTTGCCAATGATCGGAAGCTCACCGACGAGGAGCTGATTCGCGCCATCAGATTCATGATTGCGGCGGAGTACGAAGCAGTTCAACTCTATATGCAACTGGCGGAATCGACCGACAACAAATTGGCGGTTGAGGTTCTCAAGGACATAGCCGACGAAGAGCGCGTCCATGCCGGAGAATTTCACAGGTTGTTAAGAGAGCTTGCCCCGGAGGAAGAGAAGTTATACGCGGAGGGCGCGGAAGAAGTCGAAGAGGAGATCGAAAAGATGAACAATAGAGTGAAGAACTAATGCCCAGTGCCTCCTGGTAAACGGTAAAGATTAAACGAGGTGTCCATAAGATTTGCTGGAAAAGCATGGTGGAAAAATTCAAAACGCTTAATCCCCCGTCCCGCCGCAGCCGGGCGCTCTCTTCGTCCGGGGAGTAACCACTTTCGGGGCGGACTCAGTATTTTATCGGATGTTAAAATGAAGAAAAATGAAACTCTGCTTTTGATCGAGGATCTTCAGATCAAACTCGGCGGAAAGAAGACGATCCTTAAAGATTTGAATCTGGAGATCAAGGAAGGGGAGACCATGGTGATGTTCGGCCCCAATGGGGCGGGCAAGAGTTCACTTTTGATGGCGATCATGGGTTTTCCCGAGTACCGGGTGACGCGAGGCCGGATTATCTTCAAGGGGAAGGATCTTAAAGGGATATCGATTGACCGGCGGGCTCAAATGGGGATCGGGATGATGTTTCAGAGGCCGCCGACGGTGCGGGGGGTTAAGCTGCGCCAGATAATCGAGATGGCGGGTCGGCGGGAAAACGCCGAAAAGTTGGCCGCTGAGCATCGTCTGGCGGAATTTATGAGTCGCGATGTAAACTCAGGTTTTTCCGGCGGTGAAATAAAGCGGTCGGAAGTAATGCAACTGAGGGCCCAGGCGCCCGATCTGGTATTACTTGATGAACCGGAATCGGGCGTTGACCTGGAAAACCTGGTTCTGGTCGGCAAGTCGATCAACAAAATACTGGAAGTTGATCAGAAACAGAAACGAAAAAAGTCCGCTCTGATCATCACCCATACCGGCTACATCCTTGATGTCGTTGAAGCGGATAAGGGTTGTATGCTGGTCAACCAAACGATTCGCTGCGTCCATAACGCGCGGGAAATCTTCAAGCAAATTCAGGATATCGGTTATGAGGAGTGCCTCTTATGTCAGAAGTGAAAGATGATCGAAGGTCTTCCCCGCTCGATCTGGATAGATACCGGCGGTCGTCCCGGGAAAGGTCCTATCGGAAGAACCTGAAAGAAATTTCTCCCCGGGAGCGGCGGCGGATGGAGGCGGCCGGCCTGGACTTTTCGGGAAAGGGAAGATCCGGTACCTTTATCCAGATGGACCAGAGTGTTGTCCATGCCCAAAGTGCCCAGAAGGGAGTGGAGGTGCTCGGAGTGGAAGAAGCCGGAAAGAAATATAGCTGGTTCGATGACTATTTCTGGAAACTCGTTTCCGCCGGGCAGGACGAGTATACCCGCGAGGTAAGCCAAAATGCCCCCCGGGGGTATTTCCTGAGAACACTAGCCGGTGTGAAGACGGCTTTTCCGCTTCAGTCCTGTCTCTTTCTGGGGAAGAAAAATCTGCTTCAGAGCGTTCATAATATCATCATCGCGGAGGAAAATTCAGAGCTGAATATCATCACCGGTTGTGCCACCGCCTCTTATGTAAAGGAAGGTCTTCATCTCGGAATTTCCGAGATCTACGTTAAGAGTGGCGCCCGGGTTACCTTCACCATGATTCACAACTGGGCGGAGGAGGTCGCGGTGCGGCCCCGGACGGTTACCATGGTGGAAGAAGGGGGTACTTTCATCTCCAATTATATATGTTTAAAGCCGGTGAAGAACCTTCAGATGTACCCCACGGCGATTCTTAAGAAGGGGGCGGTCGCCAGTTTCAATTCCATTCTTTTCGCCCACCCCGGCTCCTCCCTCGACGTTGGTTCCCGGGTGATCCTGAAGGGAGAAGGCAGCCGGGCGGAGGTCGTCTCCCGGGCGGTCAGCAACGGGGGAACAATCATCGCCCGGGGTTATCTCCGGGGTGAGGTCAAAGGTATCAGGGCCCACCTCGAGTGCCGGGGCTTGATTATTTCCAGAAAAGGGAAGATTCACGCCATCCCGGAACTGGAAGCTCTGGTCAGTGATCTGGATATGTCTCACGAGGCGGCGGTAGGAAAAATTGCCCGGGAAGAGATTGAGTACCTGATGGCCCGGGGACTATCCGAGGGCGAGGCGACCTCAACCATCGTCCGGGGATTTATGGATGTGAGCATTCTCGGCCTCCCACCGGCTTTGGAAAAACAAGTTGATCAAGCAATCTCCGCCTGCGAAAAGGAAGCTTTCTAATTTATTGTATCGGAATTTCAATAATTCAGTCGACCTTAAAGGTCGACAACTACGATTCTTTCGTAGTTGCGGACCTTTAGGTCCGCTAAGAGTAGTTGCCCAGCTAAGGCGGGGCTAAGTTCTTTGTTAGGAGGAAGAAATGAACGATAAGACTATGCACAAGATCAGCTACGGCTTATATGTGATAAGCTCGAAGAGAGATAATAAATATAACGGACAGATTGCCAATACGGTTTTTCAGGTCACCTCCGAGCCGCCCACAATAGCGGTGAGTATCAATAAGCAAAATCTCACCCATCAATTTATTCAGGAGAGTCGAAGATTCGCTGTCTCGATCCTCTCAAAAGAAACCCCGATGAAGTTTATCGGACTTTTCGGTTTCCGGTCGGGACGGGAGATAGATAAATTCAAGGATGTGAATTATAAAGTCGGTCAGACGGAAGTTCCGGTGGTTCTGGATAACGCGGTTGCCTATCTTGAAGCTGAAGTAATTAAGGAAACCGATCTCGGAACCCACACTATTTTTATCGGGAAAGTGATGGAAGCCGAAATCCTCAATGACGAGGAACCGATGACCTATGCCTTCTATCATCAAGTAAAAGGGGGCAAGGCGCCGAAAACCGCTCCGACCTATATAAAGGAAGAACCAAAAAAGGAGGCCCGGAAGATGTCTAAGTACAGATGCACGGTCTGTGGATATATCTATGATCCGGAAAAAGGCGATCCCGATGGCGGGATAGAAGCGGGAACTTCCTTTGAAGAGATACCGGATGACTGGGTCTGCCCCGTCTGCGGAGTCGGCAAGGACCAGTTTGAAGTAGAGGAATAAATATTCGGGAAGTGGGATATACACCAAGGAGGATATAAAATGGAAATAAAGTCCGGTATCTACCCGGTGGGGGCGATCGACTGGGACAGAAGATTATTCGATGAGCTCATCCCGCTTCCCGATGGAACTAGCTACAACGCCTACTTAATAAGGGGCAGTGAAAGAGCCGCTTTGATCGACACGGTCGATCCCGGGATGTCCGAAGTTTTAATAGACAACCTTAAGAAACTTAACGTCAGCAAGCTGGATTATGTTATCGCCAATCATGCCGAGCAGGATCATTCCGGATCGTTGCCGGCGATACTAAATATTTATCCTGAAGCCCGGGTTGTTGCCACGCCCAAGTGCAAGAGCATGCTTATGGATTTACTCTTAATCCCTGAAGATAAATTCAATCCGGTAGATGACGGGGAGACAATATCACTGGGAGATAAAACCATTCGGTTTATCCATGCCCCCTGGGTTCACTGGCCGGAGACGATGTTCACCTATTTAGAAGAAGATAAAATCCTCTTCACCTGTGATTTTCTTGGTTCTCATCTCGCCACGAGCGACCTCTTTGTCACCGATGAGGCAACAGTCTATGAAGCAGCCAAGAGATACTATGCCGAGATAATGATGCCATTCAGGACGGCTATCAAGAAAAACCTGGAAAAAATAAAAGACCTGGAGATAGAGTTGATCGCGCCCAGCCACGGCCCCGCTTATGACAAACCGGACTTCATTCTGGACGCTTACCGGGATTGGATCTCGGACGAGGTGAAGAACGAAGTGGTCATTCCCTATATCTCCATGCACGGCAGCACTAAAAAGATGGTGGATTACCTGGTGGGAGCTCTAATGGAAAGGGGCGTGACCGTCAAGCAGTTCAATCTTTCTGACACCGATATCGGTAAACTGGCAATCGCGCTGGTAGATGCCGCTACCATCGTAATCGGCTCGCCCACGGTCCTGGCCGGCCCCCATCCCAATGTTATCTATGCCGCTTATTTAGCGAATGCTTTGAGGCCAAAAGTGAAGTTCGCGTCGATCATCGGATCGTACGGCTGGGGCGGCAGGATGGTGGAACAACTTACAGGGTTGATTCCCAACCTAAAAGTAGAAGTACTGGAACCGGTGGTTATCAAAGGGATTCCTGAGAAAGAGGATTTCCAGGCATTGGACAGGTTGGCGGAGGAAATATTAAACAAACACCGGGAATGCAATATCCCGGAAAGATGAAAGGAGGTAGGTAATGGAACTGAAAGGTTCACGGACGGAAAAGAATCTGATGGCGGCCTTTGCGGGCGAGTCCCAGGCCCGGAACCGCTACACCTACTTCGCCGGCCAGGCGAGGAAAGAGGGTTTCCGGCAGATCTCGGAGATCTTCGAGGAGACCGCCAACCAGGAGAAAGAGCATGCCAAGCGGCTGTTCAAGTTCATGATCGGCGGTGAGACTGAGATCACGGGAAGCTTTCCCTCCGGTGTGATCGGGTCCACTGTGGAGAATCTGAAAGCCGCCGCCGCGGGAGAGAACCATGAGTGGACAGAGATGTATCCCGCTTTTGCCCGGGAGGCAAGAGAGGAAGGCTTTGACGAGATCGCCAGCGTGATGGAATCCATCGCTGTGGCGGAGAAGCAGCACGAAAAACGCTACCTCGATCTGGCCGCGAACATTGAAAATGACCGGGTCTTCAAAAAGGACAAGCCGGTAGTCTGGCGCTGCCTCAACTGCGGGTACATTCATGAAGGGACGGAGGCTCCTGAGAAATGTCCCGCCTGCGCTCATCCCCAGGCTTATTTCGAGCTCCTGGGCGAAAACTGGTAAAAAAGTTAAAAAGAGGATGTGGATAATGACGGAAAAATTGCAGGTCTATAAATGTGAGATATGCGGAAACATTGTGGAGGTTCTTCACGCTGGAGCGGGAGAACTGGTCTGTTGCGGTCAGCCGATGAAGCGGATGGAGGAGAACACGACCGACGCCGCCCGGGAGAAGCACGTTCCGGTAGTAGAGATTTCGGGTGAGGAAACGATCGTTAAAGTCGGTAGTGTTGCCCACCCGATGACCGAAGAGCATTACATCGAGTGGATCCAGCTTATCAGCCCGGATGGGAAGCACTCTCCCCGGCACTTCATGAAGCTGGGAGAGGCCCCGGAGACCGTCTTCAAGATTAAGATGGAAGGAGCGACCGCGCGGGCCTACTGCAACCTCCACGGTCTGTGGACAGCCGGATAGAGTTAAAAAGCGGTTAATCTTGGCGGAAAACACTGGCGACTATTTGCCCGGTGTTCCAGGTTCCCATCAGGATGATATTTACCTGAGGATGGCCATCCCGTGATGGAAGTCCTGCTTCACGGGGAAGCCGGCACAGGGTTAAAATTTATTCTCCCGGACGTGGTAATAAGGTTTAAGACCACGATTTTGATAATAGTCCTGGTGATATTCTTCTGCTTCCCAGAACTTACCGGCCCGGGATAACCTGGTGGCAATTTTATAGTCCTTCTCCTTAAGGATCTTAATCAGTTTTTCGGCCGTTCGCTTCTGTTCGTCATCTGTGTAAAAGATCTCCGAGCGGTACTGTTCCCCGATATCCGGTCCCTGACGGTTGACCTGAGCGGGATCATGAATTTCGAAGAATAACTTGGCTAACTCTTCATAAGTTATTTTGCCGGGGTCATAATCTACTTCGAGAACCTCCGCGTGGCCGGTGGTGCCGCTGCAAACTTGATGGTAGGTAGGATGATGCTTCTGGCCGCCCATATAACCGACCCGGGTGGAGATAACCCCTTCAAAATTTTGAAATATATACTCCGTTCCCCAGAAACATCCCCCCGCGAAATAAGCCTTCTGAAGCTTAAATTCCTCCTGTTGGGCGACAAAATTTAATGAAATTGAATTGACGCAATGCCGTACGTTCTTATCGGTAATTTCTTCCCCGGTGAAAACATGTCCTAAATGCGCCCCGCAATTATTGCAGATAATCTCGGTGCGGACGCCGTCCCGGTCGGGCGCCTTTTTTACCGCCCCCGCAATTTCGTCATCGAAACTGGGCCATCCGCAATTAGAATCAAACTTATCTTCCGACCTATACAGCGCCGCGCCGCATCTTTTGCAGAGATACAGCCCTTTTTCACGGTGCTTATGATATTTACCCGAATATGGCATTTCAGTTCCTTTATGGATAATGACTCTTTCTTCCTGCGGGCTCAACTTATTGAAGTTCATATCTATTTCCTCAGCCATTTCGGCTTTAATATTTGTAACATTAAACAGAACGAATAACCCCGCTATTAAAGCAAACAAAAACCGGACAAGTAATGTTTCAATACAGAGTTTTTCATCCAAATTAGCGCTATTGTGTTGAAATTATAATATATATTAGACTTATTAAAGTCTGCTTTCGTTCACCGCCCACCAGCTCATATTGTCTAAGTGATCACCTCTGCCAGTTGACTGGCGTTGCCTCAAATAATCATCTCCGAATTAAATATTTTCTTCAGATAAGAAATATATTGACATAGTTATAATTATGGTAGAAAATAATGAATTTGGGAGTTATCGGCTTGCAATTATTCTGGGTACGTTTTCTTATCATAAAGAAGGTGAGCAAAATGGAAAAATATAAGTGTATGCTGTGCGGATACGTATATGATCCAGAAAACGGCGATCCGGATTCCGGGATTAAGCCGGGAACATCATTTGAAGATATTCCAGATGATTGGGTATGTCCTATCTGCGGCGCCGGCAAAGATCAGTTTGAAGAAGGGTTATGGTAGATAGCTATATTGGATATTGATTTATTGAAAAAGCAAAGAATTAAACAACCTCAAGAGGTAGTAAAAACAAGCACCGTATGGTGCTAAAAACAGAAAGGAGGTCTGTCATGGCTAAAGTTGCACGTGAAATGGTGGAAAAAGCAGGTATCGATGTTGATCAGTTACTGGAACTACTGGTCAAGAATGCTTCCGCGGAGATTACAACCTACTACTATTATACCATCCTCAGGGCGAACCTGATCGGGTTGAAAGGTGAGGGTGTAAAAGAGATCGCGGAGGTGGCAAGGATTGAGGACCGGAACCACTTCGAAGCCCTCATACCTCGTATTTATGAGTTGGGCGGCAAACTTCCGGATGACATGAAGGAGTTTCATGATATGTCCGCCTGCCCGCCGGCCAACCTTCCAGAGGACCCGACCGATGTTGAGGCGATCCTGAAGGTCCTGGTAGCGGCGGAGCGCTGCGCGGTCAGAGGGTACAGCGAGATCTGCAACCTGACCGCGGGCAAGGATCACCGGACCTACGACCTGGTCCTGGCGATTCTTAATGAAGAGATCGAACACGAGTCCTGGTTCTCGGAGTTTCTGGGTGAAGGTCCTTCGGGTCACTTCATGAGGAGAGGCGAATCCTCACCGTTCGTCTCCAAATTCCTGAGATAAACTCAGGGGTTCCTGGACAGAGGGGGGCTATCCACTTTCGGATGCTCCCCTCTGTATTCATCCTGGGCCGGGATTAAGTTCAACGAACAAACCATGCTGGAAACATTTAAAACACTGAATCCGGTGGTCCAGGCTTTCCTTGCTACTCTCTTTACCTGGGGGGTAACCGCTCTCGGGGCGGCCCTGGTATTTTTTGCCAAAACCGTGAAGCAGCGGATGATGGACGGGATGCTCGGCTTCGCGGCCGGGGTGATGATCGCGGCCAGTTTCTGGAGTCTCCTCGCCCCCTCGATCGAGATGGCTGAAGAACTCGGTTACGGCAATCTGGTCTGGATACCAGCTCTGATTGGATTCTTTTTAGGAGCCTTATTTCTCTGGCTGATCGATAAGGTCCTCCCCCATCTCCACCCCGGTCTCAAGATGTCGGAAGCGGAGGGGATCAAGACCTCCTGGCACCGGAGTGTTCTTCTGGTTCTGGCGATCACCCTGCACAATATACCGGAAGGTCTGGCGGTCGGAGTCGCATTCGGGGCCCTCGCTTTCAGTCTCCCCTCGGCCACCTTTGCCGGCGCGGTCGCCCTGGCGATCGGGATCGGTATCCAGAACTTCCCGGAGGGGACTGCGGTCGCGATGCCGCTGCGGCGGGAGGGGATGAGCCGCTTGAAGAGTTTCTGGTACGGCCAGCTTTCCGGAGTAGTGGAACCTATCGCCGGAGTAATCGGGGCGGCGGTAGTCATGCTCGCCCGGCCGCTGCTTCCCTATGCCCTGGCGTTTGCCGCCGGCGCGATGATCTTTGTGGTGGTAGAGGAGCTTATCCCCGAGTCTCAGCATGCCGGGAACACTGATCTCGCCACCATGGGAGCCATCTTTGGATTCATGGTCATGATGACTCTGGATGTGGCACTGGGATAATCCGATTTATGATAAGGGGCTATTGCCCCTCAACAGCTTGATTATTTATATTTCATATGGCGTGTGTGTGGCTCAGCGGGTAATATCATTGAAAATTAATTAAGGAGGTAAGATGTTCAAAGAAATCGATACGTCTTTTTTGGAAGCTATTGCCAGAACGGAGGGTATTACAAGCTTTCGTTTCAATAATCTGGGTGGGGTCAATTTCCGTCCGGGGCAGTTCTTTTAACTTTTCCTGAATTGGGAAGGGCGGGAGAAGGGGATAAATCCGCGCTGCCCGATCAAAGACTCTCCATATCCAAATTAAAGGGAGATCGAGACAATGAAATTTTACCGATGTTTGATCTGCGGTGATGTTTATATGGGCACCGAGATGCCCACCAACTGTCCTTTCTGCGGAGCCCTGGCCGCAAAATACCTGGTAAAGGCCGAAGACTGGGTGGATGAAAATGAGGATATTGGGAATATCTCTGATATATCCCGGCGCAATCTCGAGACCGCGCTTCAACTTGAAGTGAATAACGCTCCCTTCTACAAGGACGCCTCGCTCAAGAGCGAAAATATCGAACTCCAGGGAGTATTCAAGTGTCTGGCCAAGATCGAGGCGGAACATGCGTCGGCACTTCGGAAGGTCTTGAAGACCGAACCGCCTTTGCCGGAGGAAGGAAAAGAAGTGGCACTGGATTCCGATATCGATAATTTAAAAGCCGCTCACCGGAGAGAAACCGCCGCCGCGGCCTTTTACAAAAAAGCTGCTTCCGAAGCTATTGAACCGAGAATCAATAAACTCTTCACCGCGTTGACGGAGATCGAAACGGACCACATTCGGCTTGAGGACATTCTCATAGCTAAATTTTCATCACATTGAAAAAAATGAAAACCAGACATACGTTTCCTTCCCGCCGCAATTAATTAAGTACATCTTTTTATAAATACGGTGATGCATCGATGGCCAAATGCCACCGTATTTATGAAATGGTGCGCTAAGAGGAGGCAATATGAACGGGGAACACTGGAAAGCTCGGAAGGTGGTGGTGGTGGGTACGGGCGCGGTGGGATCCACCTTCGCCTATGCCCTGGCACAGAGTGGCCTGGCTGAAGAAATCGTGTTGCTCGACAAGAACCGTGAATTGATGGAGGGAAATGTCCTCGACCTAGCTCATGGGACCCCATTTTTCCCCACCGTCCGGATCTCCTGCGGGGAAGAGAAGGACTACCGGGATGCTCAGGTGATCGTCATCACCGCCGGGGCTAAACAGCAGCCGGGTGAATCTCGACTTCAGCTGCTGCGGAAAAACTCCAGGATTATCGAGCAAATTGTAATAAGCATAGCGGATCAGAACTCCCCGGCGGTAATCATTCTGGTCAGTAATCCCGTAGACATCCTTACTTATGTTGCCCTTAAAAAAAGCGGTCTGCCCCGGGGCCGGGTTATCGGTTCCGGCACTATGCTGGACAGTGCGCGCTTCCGCTATCTCTTAAGCCGGCACTGCGGGATCGATCCCCATAGTGTCCACGCTTATATCCTCGGGGAACATGGCGACAGTGAGTTCGCCGTCTGGTCGATGACCAATATCGCCGGAATACCGATCGACGAGTACTGTCCCACTTGCGGCCGTTGTACCGACTGGAATAAAGAACGGGAAGAAATCGTTGAAGAGGTAAGGCAGTCAGCTTACCACATCATCGATTACAAAGGAGCCACATTTTACGGAATCGGGCAGGCCCTGGTCCAAATCGTCGGGACGATCCTGCGTAACCGGAGGAGCGTGCTGACCGTCTCCACTCTTCTTGATGGTGAGTATGGCTTAAGTAACGTTTGCCTGAGTGTTCCCTGCATCGTTAGCCGGAAGGGAGCGGAGTTGGTTATCGAAGGTAGGCTCTTTGATAAAGAATTAAAATCACTTCGGAATTCGGCTGAGGTGCTGCAAGAGGCGCTTTCAGAACTGCATTTAGTTAAGCCCTAATCCCCAGACTTTTATCTTTCCTTCAATGTGGAGGAGGCTGAGAAGCCCGCTCGACTGGAGATTGCCAGAGTACCATATCAGCCCGAGCGGCTGTCCGGTCTCGTGGAATATTTCATTAAGAACCCCTGCCGCGTTTTTACCCCGCTGGAGCCGGCGTATCTGATCTCTCCGCTCCTTAATCAATGCCCGGTCGACCGGGGTTGACTTGAGAAAGGTATAACAGGATAGATAAGCGTCCCGGTCTCCGAGGAGGGGTATCAGCTTCGTTCGCCTCTCCGAGATCAGTATGGCCTCCCGGGGAAGGTTCCGGTCGATCCAGGAATAGATTGCGGCTTCATCGGGGGTAACGGGCTCTTCGACCGGTGAGCAGCTATAGGCGATCAGCCCCAGTGCCGTGGTTGGGATGGTGGAGAGAAGAATCACCCAGACTATCAGGCCGCTTGTCCGCCGGCTGAGTTTCGCGTTCATCCCGATCAGGAGGGAGAGGAAGAGAGCGATCAGGAAGGGGAGCTTGAACTCGTTGTGTTTTGCGAACCGCAGGAAGAGAAAACCGACGCTGAGCAGAATAACCGCGACCGTCAGGAAGGACCGAGCCGGTTGGGTTCTTTCATCCCCGCGCCGTTTAAAGGTTATGAGCGCCAGAATCCAAAGCGGCGCCGGGATAACCGCCAGAATCCGTAATTGAGACCTGTCGGGCATTTGGAAATAAACCATGGAAGGAGCGTTTGGCGACGACGGAGCGATCGATGTCAGATAGGGAATGAGGAAGGGGACGAGGAGTAGGATCAATATTATCCCATAAACGGCCCATCTTCCGCCGGATGTCGGTTGCCCCCCGGGAACAATCAAGCGAAGCAGAAAAAAGCAGAGACATATAATTGCGAAACTGCCGCCGGCGATGATATTCAGGAGGGCGGCCAGGAGGGCGAAGAGAAAGAATCCGCCTGCGGATGCGAATTTCTGTGTGCGAAAGAAACGGAAGAGGAAGTAAAGAGCCGCCGTGACCGCGACCAATCCGATCGAGAATGAGTTGGCGACCCAGAATTTGGTCAGCATGAAGCCCATAGTGCCTTCCCAGCGGGTCATGACGATCTGGGGCAGGAAGGTCCAGACCCCCCCGCTCAGGATCGGACCCAGCGAGGAGAGACCTTTCCGCGAGATCACGCGAAGCAGGAGCAGCCAGCCCCAGCCGTTTAGCCCGAAGATGGTCAGACCAGCCGCCAGCAGTCCATTGCTTCTTCGCCCGGTAGCGAGCGATACGGTTCGGAAGACCAGGATCAGAAGAACAAGCAGGCCGAGGATGTTGAGGAGGATCATCACAGTGCCGGGGTCGATCCGGGACGCCGCGGTCAGGAGTGCGACCAGTCCGTTGTAGAACCAATAATAAGGCAATGCTTCCCCGGCCAGGAACGGATTGGAGGGGGGTACCCCGGACCGGAGGATGGCCCGCGTTATCCCGATATGAATGATGGCATCCGATCGGGTCTCTAAAGCCGGGTTGACCAGGAGGGGAAGGGAGAGGACGGCGGTGGCCATGAGGATGATGCTGAATGTGAATAGATGATTATGATTCATCAGGGATTAATCTGTTCGGCAATCGATAGGTTCGTCTTGATAGTCATTGATTGTATCGGGTTGATAACGTTGTTCAAGAAAAACCGGGGGATAGTTTTGACTTTTAGCCTGAATAGCGCTAATGTACTATATCGGAGTTCTGCGATCTCCACCAGAGGCGAATAATAATAGTAATATGGCTGTTGGCCTCTTGGAGAATTAATAGCAAATGAAGTGAGCTAATTTATAATGCAGGCAGTGATCATGACCGGTGGCCTGGGGACCCGGCTCCGTCCGGTGACTTACCGGATACCGAAAGGCTTGATCGAGGTCGGAGGCCGGCCATTCCTGGAACACCTGATTTTATATTTAAAAAAGTTCCGAATTGAAGATATACTTCTCTGCACGGGTTACCTGGGGGAGATGATTGAGGAGTATTTCGAAGACGGAAGGCGCCTGGGAGTGCGGGTTAATTATTCCCGGGAGTCCAAGCCGCTGGGAACGGGGGGGGCGCTGAAGTTGGCTCTCCCCCTGCTTGAAGACATCTTCTTCCTCCTGAATGGAGATACCTTCCTTCCCATCGATTTTGCGGGGATGAAGGATGACTTTAAACGGACGAAAGCCCTGGCTCTGCTTAGTGTCTTTCCGGTGGAAGGGACCGAGATCATCCCTAATCTCCGGGTAGAAGAGGGAGAGATCACCGGCTGTTCGATGACCGTTCAAGAAAAAGATCTCACCCACGTTGACGCCGGGGTGAAGCTATTCCAAAAGGAAGCCGCGGATTATTTTCCACCCGGTAAGGAATTTTCACTGGAAAGAGATCTCTATCCCCGTTTGATCGAAGCGGATAAGATTCTTGCGTGGCCGGTTGAGAGGCGGTTTTATGATATCGGGACCCCGGAGCGGATAAAAGTGTTTGAAGAGTATTTGAATGCGCGTAATGCAAAGAGCCGATAGCCTTATCCTGCTCCGCCCAGATTTATCGGGGTTAATCCCGTCAAAAAATGAGCAAACAAACTAGAACAGCATTGATCAGTGTCTCCAACAAGACCGGGCTTCCGGAGCTGGGAGCGGCGCTTATGCGGATGGGTTTTAAGATTCTCTCCACCGGTGGCACGGCCCGGGCCCTGGAAGAGGAGGGGATAACAGTTACCCGGATCTCCGACTATACGGGTTTCCCGGAGATGCTGGACAGCCGGGTAAAGACGCTCCACCCGAAGGTTCACGCCGGATTACTCGCGGACCGGGCTAAACCGGACCACATCTCTCAATTGGCCGCGGCGGGGATTAAGCCGATCGATCTACTCGCGGTTAATCTCTATCCTTTTCGGGAGAGAGATGCTTCGGGGGAAGAGGATGAGGCGGCCCTTCTGGAATTGATCGACATCGGCGGGGTGGCTCTCCTTCGGGCCGGGGCCAAGAATTACCGGAACGTGGTGGTCCTCTCCAACCCGGCCGATTATCCGGAAGTGTTGGCGGAGATGAAAAGAGAAGATGGAGGCATCTCCGAAAAGACCCGGCGAAAGCTTTCGGTGAAAGCATACCGGCTGACCGCGGAGTATGACGCGGCGGTCAGCCGTTTCCTGGAAGGGGAGAGAACGGAAAAGTTCCCCCCGATTCTAACACCGGCCTATTCCCTGAAGCAGCCGCTCCGCTATGGTGAGAATCGTCACCAGGCCGCCGCCTTCTATACTTCCGGGGATTCCCCCGGGGGGAGTTCGCTTTCTACCGTCCGCCAGCTCCAGGGGAAGGAGTTGTCTTATAATAATATTCTCGACCTGGATAGCGCTCTCTCCCTTGTGTTAGAACTGGGAGGAACGCTCTCCGTCATCATCAAACATACCAATCCCTGCGGCGTTGCCCGGGCCGATACCCTCCTGGAAAGCTACATCCGGGCCCGGGCCACCGACCCCCTCTCCGCCTTTGGAAGTATCATCGCCTTCAGCGAGGCAGTGGATGAAACGCTGGCTGCCGAGGTTACCTCGACTTTTGTGGAGGCGGTAATAGCGCCGTCATACACATCGGGAGCTCTGGAAATTTTTTCTCATAAGAAGAATCTCCGGGTGCTGGAGACGGGTCCGCTCCATCGGCGGCCACCGTTCCGTTCCCTCCGCTCCATCTACGGCGGCTTGCTGGTCCAGGATTCCGATTCTCTCAACTGGAATCGGGATACTTTAAAGGTGGTTACCAGGGCTGAGCCATTGGCCCTGGAATGGGAGGCGCTGGCGTTTACCTGGAAGATCTGTAAATACACCCGATCCAACGCGATCGTTTTGGGCCGGGGGACCGCCACCGTTGGGGTTGGGGCGGGGCAGATGAGCCGGATCGACGCCGCCCGCCTGGCGGTCACCAAGGCCCGGCAGGCGGAACTTCCGATTCCGGGATCGGTCCTGGCCTCGGACGCCTTCTTCCCCTTCCGGGATGTGGTGGACCTGGCGGCCGAGAATGGCGTGCGGGCCATCGTTCAGCCCGGCGGCTCCATCCGGGACCAGGAGTCGATCGAGGCGGCCGATGAACAGGGATTGGCCATGGTCTTTACCGGGATCCGGCATTTCCGGCATTAAACCTAAATCGAGCTGCGAAGAAATTTTATGGGATAAAAAAGATGACCGAACATGATATAGATGAAGCCTTACGAAAGGCGGTTGCCCGGATCATCCGCCGGGCTATCCGGTTAGGAGAGAAGAAGGGCCGGACTATCACGATCGCGCGCTCGGCGTCGGCCGAGCCGATTGATATCCGGGAGTTGAATCCGGATACGTCCGCGGGTTCCGATCGTCTCCGGACTTTCCTGAGGGGAAAGACGAACTTCTATACCTTTGACGGACTGGGGAGACTCTCCGAGCCGGATCGGATCCACTGGACGGCCTTGAACCGCCCTCTTTATCAGCGGTTCTTTTTAACCACCCTGATGGTCTTTGCCATGTCCCTGCGCGGGGGGAGACTGAAGAATCGTCTTTATCGTTGGGCTGGTGTTGCTATCGGGAAGGATACCGAGATCATGCAGGCTGCCTGGCTCGATCACTTCTGCCCGGAGTTGATCTTTATCGGCGACAGTACTCTGATCGGGGCGTTCTGCAAGATAAGCACCCATGCCTACGAGGGGTCGGGGAAGTTTCGGGTGGGGCTGGTCCGGATTGGAGACGGGTGTGTCCTGGCCTCGGGCGTTACTATGGGCGCGATCAGGATCGGAGACAGGACCCGGGTTCTCCCAAACACTACCTTGAGTCCCTTCTTCGCCCGTCTCCATCCCGACAGTATAGTCACACCACCCCCGCCTATCGTGACGAGGGATAAGGGGCCTGCTGGGAATTGATTGCTTTATAAATAGAGTTTTTAGTGATTAAATATTGAATAGGTAACTTTTTGTAGGAATTAGGTGAACCAATCCCTATTCCCCAAATTTGCGCCGAAGGCGCTAATTTACTATATCGGAATTTCAATAATTCCGTCGACCTAAAGGTCGACGGCTACGATTCTTTCGTAGTCGCGGACCTTCAGGTCCGCTAAGTTCTAATATGTATAAGATTGGAGTAATCGGAACGTTCGGGGTCGGAAAGACTACCTTCATTCACCGTTTCTTCAGCGAGCTCAAGTATCGGGCTTTCCAGGTGGAGATGGTCCCGGAACTCTCCCGCCTCTGCCCCTACGATATCAATGAGAGCGGTCAGGTAACCAGGGGCCAGTACTGGATCTATAAAGAGCAGATTCGTCTCGAACTTGAGGGGGCCGAGCTGCTGCCGGACTTTCTTCTCTGTGATCGCTGTGTCTTCGACAACTCGCTCTTCGCTCTACGGGGGGCGGAGGAGGGATATGTGGACCCCGCGGTCTACCAGATCATCAAAGAAGGCGCCGGTCACTGGGAGAAGAGTTACTGGCTTTTGATTTACATTGAGATGGAAGACCATCTCCGCCTCAGCAGCAATAGGGGAATGGATGACGGGGTGCGCTCGACCAACGAGAAGTTCCAACTGGCGATCGAAGAGCTGATCAGCCGGGTCTGGGGGGAGTTTCCCGGAAACAAACTGAAGATCGGGGGGAATCTGACCCAGCGGATGGACCAGACCCTCGATTATCTGCGCCGCAAGATTGATGATGACCGTCTCCGAACTCAGGAACTGGCACTTTAAGATAAGGGGTCAGTCCGCGCATTTATGTAAACTTTTTAATCAGTGTTGAGATAGCCTTCTGATTAGATTTTTCTTTGTGCTTCAAAATTCCCGGAGCGTTTCGTTGATTCCCTTGTAGATCTCCGACCAGAAATCAAGCGCGGCTTCCTTCTTGTCTTTATCGAAGCGCTTGATCCATCTCTTGAGTTCGGGATTGTCGTCTCCATCCACCTCATGTTTCCGCTTCAGGAAGGTATGGATAAAATCTGCGTTCCGTTCCGGCCCCCAGAAGCCGGAGTTGTTGCGGCTGTTGATCCGCCGGGCGATAATCTTGATCTTCCGGAGATATTCGTCTTTCATCCCGAAGAGTGAATCGATAATCTCCGGGATCATCTCCGCCGCCCATCCCCGATGGAACCGGCAGAATCCCATGTTATCCATGACCAGTTCTTCTTCCAGGTGTTGACCGTCCAGTCGCCCCAGTTCCCGGGGCGGATAAAAATCCTCTCCGTAATACATGTAATATTTACCCATAATGGCCATGGGAGAGAGGACCCCCGGTGTCCAATACTGGTTGGGGACTACCCAGCCCCGCCGCCCGGCTCCGGCATAGACGAACTTATCAATGATCGCTCTTCCTTTCTTTCGCGAGAGTTTCCGGGCCAGACTCCGTGCTCCGTTCTCCAGGTTGAGTACACCCCGTTTCGCAATGATCGAATCAAGTAGCTTTACCCCCAGCTCCGCGTTGTGCATGGAGTCTTTGACCGCGTCGAATCCGTCGGGGGAGAAGACCGGCTTCTGGCGGACTCCCAGTTCTTTCGGGGACAGCAGCCCTTTATCCAGGCAGTCCATCAACCAGGCCAGGATCCCCCCGGCTGAGATGGCGTCGAAGCCGTAGGTGTCGGCATGGTGATTAAGCTTCTCGGCTGCCCGCTGGTCGAAGATCCCGGTTAAAGGGCCCATGGCCTGATATGGTTCATAGTCTTTTTTATAGATATCGTGCATCTTCTTGCAGACCGCCGGGCAGGGCTCGCCGCAGGTTGCCTGGTTTTTGGGTTTGATTGTCTCCTCGTTGAACTGTTTCAGGTAATGGTCCGCGACCAGTTTTTGATGGATCTTCAAACGTTCCTCTTCGCTCAGGTAGATGGATCGATAGTTGAAGGAGAGCATCCTCCCCTTGAGCGTGGCGAAGTTCACCCCGAAAGTCCCCCCGGTTCCGACTTCAGGGTTAAAACGGTATTTGGTTGTGGCCTGGAAATCTTCCGCCGCCAGCTTTTTGTTGTACTTGTTCTCAAACCATTGGTCGGCCACCGCCCGGTCCCGAAAGTCTTCTTGGGGGGAGGTCCCGCCGTAGATGATGGCGGCTATCCCGTGATCCCGGAGCATCTTGGTCCCGAAGCCTCCCCTCCCGGCCCAGGTGTCCACGGGGGTCAGCTTGCCCTTGACGATTGGGACCGATGCTATCGCTCCGAAGTCGGTGGCAGCGGAGGCCGGACCTACCGCCAGGATTCTCGGTTCGATCTCATAACGCTTGCCGAAGCTTCTGTAAACGTGGTCCATCAAGGAATAAATCCCTCTCCGGCCCTTCGACCAGACCTGTTGGAGATTGACCGGTTTGATCTCTACCTCGATCTCCTCGGCGTGGTTACGGTTAAGGTAGAGGATGGATGGGGTGGGGGCACGGTTGAGAAGGGAGAGCATGTTCAGGCCCAGGTTGTTGAAGATGAGCCCGGCTCCGCCCATGGACGAGATATAAAAACCACCCCAGCAGGGAGAGTTCCCGGTGAAGATCAGACGGTTGGAGCCCGGGAAGATCGAGCCGGCCAGGAGACCCACTCCGATGTTCAAACTATTGTAATGATCAGCCATGTGGAGGCCGAGATCGACCGGCCCGAGATAGTTCTCCAGGGGATACCATCTGATCTTGTAAAAACCGGTCTGCGTGTCGATACAGAGAATCTTCTGGCGGATATTCATTATCTGCTCCTTGGTGATTGAATTATAACCGGTCCCATTCACTTACTAGTAAAGAAGCCGATAAAAATTATGGCTCTATCCGGATTTCCCAAAAGAAATTCCGGTATTTCCCCTATAAAACTGGTTAATGAGGAGTTATACACAGATGCATCAGCTGCCCTTCAGTAAAGGGCGGGCGCATTTGTTGGTAACTCCGGTCTTCGACATTCAAGACCATCGATCTGATGTACATAATGCTGAATAAATTTGAACAAGCCTAAAATTAAGAACAAGCTCGAAATGAAGGAGAGTACAAAATAAGCTGCGTTTCGCCATAGACGTTCAATATTCACAACTATCTGCGTATCAATAGATTATTACACTTTACCTATAATGATCTTATTGAAAATGCAGTCAATAAAGATTACTCGATAATAATTTTCGGTTTTTTCCGGTTTGAAGCGTTGGGAAATCCGGATATAGCCAAAATTATCTCATGGGCCGATTCATAAATCAAGAAATGAGTTTCGGAGTATGGTATCATATAGTAATATAATTAAATCGTAATAGGCCGAGAGAACTTCAGCGGTATCGGTTAAAATTCTGTTTTGTGTTCAATGTGAGACCGCGATACCTGAGATGAAATTCAAGAAATTTTTCCCAAAATTGTCGTTTCAAGCTTTCGCTCTTATCCTGGAGCAATCACTCCACCAAAGCCAGCTGACCGACTTCTGTTCCCGGCTGGGTATGGAGGTTCCCGGTTATCGCCTGGAAAAGATCCCGACCATCGAATTGGTAGGCTACCTCTTCGAAGACTGCCGGACCATCTCCACACTCCCGGAAAACCTGGAGAAGTTGCTGGATAAGGCAAACGGGGAGATAGCGGCTTCATTCCGGAGCGGCAGCGTGAGTTCCGTGAAGAAGGTGTTGGAAAACTGGGGTGAGTTGATGGATGAAGGAGAACTGGGGGCATATCTCTGGGCGGCCTTCCGCGACCAGCGCGCGGCTGTCAACCGGGTGGCGGTTAAGATCTGTCGGCAGTTTGATAAAATGGTGGATAAGGTCTCTGCTTCGATCGAAGAGGAGGCGGAATACGAAAGCCAACCTCCGTTGCCGGAGATTCCCCCGCGGGGAGAAGTGATCGGGGATGATAACCGCGAGGATGGAGAGGAGGACGAGGACGCCCGGGAGATGCTGGATGGCTTCCGTCGCATTAAGAAACTCTGGGATGACGAATTGAAGTCTCTGGAAAAGCATCTAAAAAAGCTGTCATCGGAGACCAAGAAAGCAAAACGCCAGGCTGAGAAGCACCGGGACGAGGCCCGAGAGCGGGCCGAAGAGATCGCTGAATTAAGGAAGGAACTGAAGGAATGGAAGCAGCGTTACGCCGCTCTGGAGAAGGACGCGGCCTCAAAGAAGAAGACAGCGGATGATTCCCGGCTGCGTTCCCGTCTCAACTCGCTGGAGAGGGAACTCCGGAAGAAGGAGTACGAGCTTCGGCAAAATGAAAAGAAGATGGAGCGGTTACCTGACCTGGAGATAGAGGGGAAGAAAGCGCAAGCCTCTCTCGATCAGTCCCTCCGGGAGGTAGAGCGCGCCCGGGAGCGGGAGGAGGGACTCCGGGAAAAGGTAGACGTTCTGCGAGGGGAGATCAAAGCCCTGAAAGACGCCAATAAGCCGACGCCTTCCAAACCCCCGCCGCCCCCGGGAAAGGAGCGGCTGGGGATCTTTCTTGACAGCCGGAATATCTACCATACGGTCCACGCCACTTATTCTGGGGCCAGAATTGATTTCGACGAACTCTTTACTCGAATCTCTCGGGGAAGAAAGGTGGTGAGGGCCATCGCCTATGTGGTTGAGGCGGATTTTTCGAATAAAGAGGGATTCTTCAATATGCTGAAGTTTAAAGGTTTCCAGGTTAAGCGTCGCCCGCTCAAGATCCGTGCTAATCGGTCTATGAAGGGTGACTGGGATATGGGGATGGCGCTCGATCTGATTAAGTATGCCGGGGACCTGGATACTATCGCCCTGGTCAGCGGGGACGGTGATTTCTATGACCTGTTGGTCTACCTTAAGAACAAAGACGTGAAAGTGGAGGTCTACGGGGTGGAGATGTCGACCGCCCTCGACCTGAAAAGGACCGCCGACCTCTATGTCCCGATCGATTCCGACTGGCTGTTGCAGTAAGTTGATAACTGAGGATTGGGAGCCGGCGGCAGGCGGGTAAGCGGGAATGATCTCCTGAAAGACACGAACCCGGACTCCGAAAACAGCGCGAGACAAGAGGAGGGTAGTCACCATGCAATCCGTTGAACAACCGGTTGTGGAAAATGCTCTCAACTGGTTCTCCCGAACCCTATCACTGGGCCAGGCGGTTCAGTATCAATTCTTGTACACGGCTATCGCCGTCCTCGTCATCTGGCTTCTCCGCTTCCTGATGTTGAGAATTATATTTCGGAGCCGGAAGGATACGCGCCGGCAATATCACTGGCGTAAAATTTCCACTTATGTTGCCTTCGGGGTGGGGATCATCGTGATCGGACGGATCTGGCTCCCGGGATTTCATTCCCTGGTCACCTTCCTGGGGCTGCTCTCCGCCGGTCTGGCCATCGCTATGAAAGATCCGCTCATGAACCTGGCCGGGTGGGCGTTCATTATCTGGCGCGCGCCTTTCAACGTGGGGGACCGTGTTCAGATAGGGGAACAGGAGGGTGACGTGGTCGATCTCAGGATCTTTGAGTTTACACTGGCGGAGATAAATAACTGGGCCGGCGGGGACATGACCACCGGAAGGGTTATTTACGTCCCTAACGGGGTGGTCTTCACCAAGTCAATCGCCAATTACAGTAAAGGTGGTTTCCCTTATATCTGGAATGAGATCTCTGTTCTGATAACCTTCGAAAGCAACTGGAAGCAAGCTAAAAAACTGCTGGAGGAGATAGCCGCCCGCCACGGGAAACTGTTGATAGAATCCGCGGAGAAAGAAGAGCGGACCGCCGCGCAAAAACTCTTTATCCACTCTTCCGACCTTACCCCGAAAGTATACATCAAAGTGGAAGATAGCGGCGTACTCCTGACTTTACGCTACCTCTGCGAACCGGCCCGAAGGCGGGATTCCGAGGAAGCCGTCTGGAGTGATATCCTGAGCGCTTTTTCCCGTTATGACGATATTGATTTTGCTTATCCCACCCAGCGGTTTTATGACAACCTCCGGGAGAAAAAAGGGTTGCCGGAAGCTTCCGGAAAGTCGGGAGGATCGCCCCATAAGTAAGCAGAAGACCCCGACCGGATCACCTTTACCGCCTACGAGGAATTTTAAGCCGGTCGATCACGCCCATCATTGCCTGGTAGTGGGAACCCGGCCAGTAGATCTTCCCGCACCCGGAGCAGATCCGGAAATCGTCATAGGATTTCTTCGTCTTCGGCGGCAGGCGATCAAGAACCTTCTCCTTGGGGACTTTTTTGATTTCGCCGTTGCAGGCCAGGCATCGCTTGAAGGGTCGGATCTGTGAGAAGAGATCGAAACGCTCCAGCACTTCCCGGGCCTGTTCCATCGGCTCCTGGGCCCGGAGCCAGTAGCCGTGGGTTACCAGGGAATTCTTCAATAGACCCCGGTCCCGGGTCAGAATGATCCGCCGCTTTTTCAAGGCGACGCTGATAATCTCCGGATCGTCGTAATCGTTGCGGTAGAGGGTATCGAAGCCCAGCATCCGGAGCAATCGGGCCAGTTTGCCGAGATGGACATCGAGAATGAAGGCGGTCCTCCGGAGTGGTTTCTCCCTCAAACGGATCAGCGGGGAGACATCCAGGCTCTCGAAGACCGGATAGACGGAGACCCGGTCCGAGACCTGAAGGAGATAGTCAAAACCGACCGAACCGCCGTTCACCAGAATAACGTCCACTTCCGGGTGAGGCACTCCCAGAGCCTCGATCGCGTCCTTGACGGCGGGGGAACCGTTGAACCGGTAGAAGAACTCCTTCTGCCTCTTCTCCGGATCGAGGAAATCATTGAGCTCCGCGTAAAAACGGAACCGGGCTATTTTTTCTCCCTTCAT
>JAVCDH010000108.1 GCA_030765805.1 Candidatus Euphemobacter frigidus | reverse complement strand
ATACCGCCAGCTTCTGCTCCTGTGTAAACCTTTGTTTCTGCGTCATCTCACTCTCTCCTTCCTTTTGGCAGGAGAAAGTGTTACCTTCCTTTAGCCCATTTTTTCTGGATTCTTAGTAGCAGAAACAGGTAATAACCATGTCGGGGTGGTATTTTTCGAGGTTCTCCTTTAACCCGGCTGCGATGTAGGCGGTATTGGTTCCCATGATTCCTTTGTTTATTACAGTGAATTTAATCCCGAGATCTCGATGGTTTAGAATCTTCTCCAGTTGCCGGGGGAATGAGGTTGAGCGACCGGCCTGGGTGGTTGATTCTCCCAGACATATGATCACGAACTCCCCTTTCTCCTTGAGTGAAACCAGGTTGGCCCGTTCCTGAATATGTAAAAGAATACCCCCCCCGATCCGCAAGCCAATCTCAAGGAGGATAATTCCCAGCAGGAGACCAAATGACATCAGGGCTATCTTTTGCTTAAAAGTGGTTTTAGGCATGAGCCTATTTTAAAAGGGCGATGATGAATTTGTAGAGAGGTACCGGCTCTACCGACTCCCGGTTACAGACGATCCGGACGGCGAGCGCGCCGACGGCATTGCCTACGAACCCAACCATGTCCATCGGGTAGCCGGCGGCGACGCAGGCGGAGGTGATCGCCAGGTAGGCGTCCCCGGCCCCGATCCGGTCCACGATCTCCCTGGAAAGCACCGGCACTTCAAAGAACCCGGTCTCCGGCGCGTAACCCAGTGAACCGTTGTGTCCCCGGGTAACCGTGATCCGGTCGCACCCCATGCGGTCGGCCACTTTGGTGATCATGTCTTCCAGGCTTCCGTACATGTCGCTCAGGGCGAGCCGGATCTCCGGCTCATCGATGCAGACGTAATTAGCCTTGGGGTACCGGGTGATCAGATTAAATCCGGTGTTGGCGCTGTTGGTCTGAGTGTTAACGGCCAGGAAGCGGGACTTTTCGCAGAGCGCATTGACTATCTCATCCCCGATAAAGCCGTTTCCGAAGTCGGAGGCGATAACCAGGTCATAATCGGGGCATGCCTTATTAAGATATTCACAGACCTCTTCAGTAACCTCCGTCGGCGGTGTCCGGGTATTCAAGAAGCAGACCTCGAACATCTTGGAGAGGAAGGCGGGATCGACATACCGGCGCTTGGTGACAGTGGGAGCGTCATCCCGGTAAAAGAATTTTGGGGTGATGTTGGGCTTGAGCCGGTCGCGGATGAACTCTTCCTGCGTATTTTCTAGCCCCAGACAGGCGACCAGGTCCACTTTCTCACAGAAGCCGGCGATGTGATTGGCGGTGGCCAGGACTCCCCCGGCGAAGGATTCCTGGTTGACGTAGCGGGTGGTGATGACGGTCTCCTTCCAGGCCTTGCCCATCGGTTGACAGTAGTGATACTCGTCGATGATCGGATCTCCGACAACCAGAACCTTTAGCTTCTTCAAATCCTTCATCATCCCGATGATTTCACTCGCCTGGTATCTCTTCCGGAATTCCTTTAAAAACTCGTTAGCTTCCTTATGATAGACGCTGAAGTGGACATTCAGTAATTCCGTAGAACTGAAGCTGATCTCATCGGTGAAGTGAATCCGCCCGCCTCCCTCTTTGACCGCCTCTTCTTCGTTGAAGATTTCACCGGTCAGATCCTTTCCGCGATCGGCGTAATCGCTCCCCTTGGCGTAAATATCCGGCTTGAGCTTCTTTAGGGTTTCTACCGCGGTCGGCCACTGATTTATGGCGATATAATCGACGCATTCAATCTCCGCGAGGGTCTCTGCCCGGAGGCGTTGGTTGAAGACCGGGCGACCGGGACCTTTCCCAACGTATTGATCCTCGGTAAGAGTGACTACCAGCACATCGCCTTCCCTCTTGGCGGCTTCAAAATGCTTGATATGGCCGGGATGAAGGAGGTCGAAGACACCATGGCTGAGGACGACTGTCTTCCCCCGTGCTTTTAAATCTCTGATTATCTCTTCCAATTCATCGAGTGTTTTAATCTTGTCGTAGGCTGTTATCGGACTCATGAATCTACCTCATCCTTTTTTTGACCCCGATAAATCGGGGCAGGCACGATTTACCCTGATAAATCCGGGCGGAGCAGGATTTACAGGATATTTGTGTCACTACCTTATAGCTCACTTTAGTCACTTTAGCTTACTTCTCTTCTCCCAGATACTTAAACCAGTCTTTGGTGGCATCGGCGATCGTCTCCGGTGTCCATACCGGGGCTTCACGCCAGTAGTCGATATTATTAAGCAGAATCCTGACGCCTTTTTCTATTGTAACTTTTGGTTTCCATCCCAGGAGCTTTTTTATCCTGGTGATATCGGCATGGGTACAGTCCGGCTCTCCCGGACGTTTCGGGATGAATGTTACATCACCGCCCAGCAGTTCCACCAGTTTATTTACGCTGACCGGGTGTCCGCTTGCTACGTTCAGGATTTCATTCCTGAGTTCCGAATCCGCTGCCGCGAGACACGCTTCAACCACGTCGGTGGCGAAGGTAAAATCCCTGGTCTGAGTGCCGTCTCCCACCACGGTAAACGGCCGGTTAGCCAGTTTCTGGGCCAGGAAGATGCCGAAGACGGCCCCGTAGGTTCCCGATGTGCGGGAGCGAGGGCCATAGACATTGAAGAAGCGGAGGGAGACGACGGGAAGATTGTAGACTTCTCCCCAGTGCATAACGTACTGTTCGGCGACGTACTTGGTGAGGGCGTAAGGGTATTGCGGTCGGGCCGGCGCGGTCTCCGGTGTGGGATAGTTGTCGGGGATTCCATAGCAGGAAGAGGAAGCGGCGTAGATGAAACGCTTAATCCCGGCCGCTCGGGCGCTCTCCAGGACACTGATGGTACCGTCCACGTTGGAGTGATGATAAGCAAACGGTTTCTGTATGGAGGGGACGATGTCCGCCCGGGCAGCGAGATGAAACACCCGATCGATTCCGCGAAAAAGATCTTTTATCGCTTGATAATCGGCGATATCGACCTGGTGAAACTTGATCGCCTCCTTCCCCTCCAGAAGATCGAGGTTCTCTATGCGCCCGGTGGAGAGGTTATCAAGTACCGTTACCTTATCGCCTTGGCTCAGCAGCGCTTCCACCAGATGACTGCCGATAAACCCCGCGCCACCTGTTACAATTACCTTCCTTGCTTTATACACTGTATATTGTTTTTCCTGTGTCTTATGTCTTAACCCATTGTCATGGGAGATAGTTGTCAGTAATCAGTAAACAGTAATCGGTGATCGGTATTTTGCGAGGCCAGGCCGTACTGATTACCGATTACCGATTATCTTATAATCTTTCTCCGATAAGATCCAACCGGAGCCCTCCCGGGATAAGGTGAATTTATTCAGCTCACCCGCCGGGAAGAACCACTGGAAGTTTCCCTCCATAAACCGGGCCATATTTTTGTTCCAACTCGGCGCGGGCAAACTATCAGGTACTCCCGGTTCAATAAATAACAGTGCCCGTTCATTTATCTCTCCATTCTCTAGCCCGGACCGGATGTTGGCGAGAAGTATTCTCAGTGGAGTTAGTCGTTTCCCTAAATCTACCACGTATGCATGAGAGAGGTATATATTAAAAGCCAATACCGGGATAAGGATTAAGCCGATAATTATCTTCAGTCGTTTTCCCGGGCGGATCAAATTCCCGATCACTACCGCCGCCATCAGGGCCAAGAGAGCATTGGGGATATATTGATAACGGAATTGGGATAAGGGGTAGATGGCTCGGTTGGTGGTCAATCGGGCCAGGGAGACGGTGAAGAAATTGGTGAAATAGAGCAGCATAAAAAAGGATAGCAGCGCGACCTTCCGGCGTTCTCCTCTTCGATAAAGAAAGGTCACCCCCCACCCGATAAATAAGGCCACGCCTATACCCACCCAGAGGGAGATTTTATTCAGCTCGGGACTCCAGTTAAGCAGAAGGCCCCCCAGGTTCATATTGTCGTTGTAATAAAGGGGGAGAGATAAGGCGGGAATGATGGTAATCACGATCCCATTATAAAGCAGATTGAAGAAGACCAGGAAGAAGGCGGAAATTATTTCTCCGATAGTCACGGCCGGTAGCGGCCCGGTGCCGGCTGTTGTACCCCGATGGAGAATAAAGACGCCCAGGTACAAAAGATAGATGCTTCCCAGCATGAGTGAAGTGACCCGGCGCGCTCCGGCCCCGGGGTTAATGCGTGGTTGTGACAGGGCGTAGGGCAGAATAAGTGCCGCGAGGGGCCAAAAAAAATAGACCTCCGAACAGAGCATTCCTGAGAGGAAGAGAAGACCGGTTGGGATCAGGAGGAGAGATCGCCCCGACCGCAGAAACGAGATGAAGATGATAAAGCCGAGCAGGAAGGCGCAGAAGCTCAATGTGCTGAAGAGCTGGAAGGTCCAGGTCAAGATATCGAAATGAGAGAAGAGGAAGGCGAAGACCACCAGCAAAGCTGCTGTTATTGTTCTGTCCAGAGAGAGTTGTGACGCCAGCCCATAGAGCAGGATGATGCTTGCGCAATAGAAAGCGAAAGTAAGAATATGGTTCCAGATGAAATCAGGGCTGAAGAGTTTATGTTCCAGGTAGGGGACCAGATGGGAGAAGGGGCGATAGGTCCCGTGCTGCCAGAGGTCGAAGGTTAGAATCGAGGGCCAGTTCGGGGGCAGGGGGGAAGCGTCCACCTGTTGGAAGACATAAAAGGCCGACCAGTAATCACTCCGGGGAGGGTTTTTGAAAGAAGGAATATATATAATAAGCAATAAAGAGAAGAGGAGGATAAAGTAAAGTATTACGTGAAATAGATTGCTTTTTTTCTTCTGCATCATTGGTAAAATACCGGGGTGGTATAATTCTTCTTCGTTAATTTAGGTTTGAATTAATCCGGTGAATATTGTATCTTCCTGCTCCGAAATTGTAACAATAAAATTTGAATAGAAAATAAATTTAATGGAAAAAATCAGTACAGAAATACGTAAACGTCTGGTGACGATGCATCAGACCGGCTCTCACTTCGGATCGGCGATGTCGATAGTCGATATTCTCACCGTCCTCTATTTTAAGATAATGAATATCCCGTCGCCCGATGATCCCGACCGGGACCGGTTTATTCTCAGCAAGGGACACGCGACCTCCGCCTGGTATACGACTCTGGCCAAAAAAGGCTTCTTCCCGGAAGAGATATTGGATACTTACCTGGACGATGGCGGGCAGCTTTACGGGCACCCGGTTCGGGGGGGAGTACCGGGCGTGGAGGCTTCAACCGGCTCGCTCGGCCATGGAATAAATATAGGTATCGGAATGGCCCTGGCCGCTCAAAATGACGGCAAAGATTACAAAGTTTATGTCTTGATGGGGGATGGTGAGCTCCAGGAAGGGAGTGTCTGGGAAGGCGCCATGCTTGCCTCTCGCTTAAAACTCGATAATCTGGTGGCGATCATCGACGCCAATAAATTACAGGGATTTGACCGAGTGGAGAATATCCAGCCGATCAATACCTTCCGGGGAAAGTGGGAGGCGTTTGGATGGATAGTGAAGGAGGTCGATGGCCATGATCACGGAGAACTGGAAGCCACGTTCCATGAGGTGCCCTTTAAGTCCGGCTGCCCTTCGGTGGTGATTGCCCACACGATCAAGTGTAAAGGAGTCCCGGAGATGGAGAATAAGTTTGAATCACACTATCTCTCGGTTCCGAAGGATAAGGTTGAGCAGTATGTCAAGGAGTTGGATGAAGAGCGGTAATCGGTAATCAGTATCAAAAAGAGGTTACACAATGCGTCGGGCATTTATCAATACATTATTGGAACTGGCCGAGAAAGACCCGGATCTCTATCTCCTGACCGGAGACACGGGCTTTACGATTCTGGAGGAGTTCCAGAAGAGATTTCCCGGGCGTTATTACAATATCGGGATCTCCGAGGCGGCGATGATCGGGGTGTCGGCTGGGTTGGCGATGAGCGGGAAGACGGTCTTTGTCTATACTATCGTCCCGTTCGTGACTATGCGTTGTTTTGAACAGGTCCGGATCGATCTCTGCTATCAGAATCTCCCGGTAAAACTGGTCGGGGTGGGGCAGGGGTTTACTTACGGGACCGCGGGCGCCACCCATCACGCGATAGAAGATATCGCCATCATGCGGGCGTTACCCAACATGACGGTGATCTGTCCGGGGGGCCCAATCGAGACGAAGAAGGCGGTCGAGGAGTCTATGAAATTATCCGGTCCCTGTTATATCAGGCTGGGGAAGTCCGGGGAAGCCACGGTTCACGAAAGTTCCGATATCTCATTTACCATCGGCAAAGGAATCAAAGTGCGGGATGGGGAAGGGGTAGCTCTGGTCGCGACCAGCAACATGGTTCCAGTGGCCGCGGAGGCAGCGGACCTTCTGAAGAAAGAGGGGATTGATCCCGTGGTAGTAAGCATGCACACGGTAAAGCCGGTGGACCGTGAGTTGATTGCCGATCTCTCTCAGAGCTGTTTCCTGATCGCGACTTTGGAAGAGCACAACGTAATCGGAGGTTTGGGGAGCGCGGTCGGCGACGTGATCCTGGAAGAAGACTTGCCGGTGAGGTTGGTGAAGTTCGCGATACCCGATGTTTATGCCCCGGTCGTTGGAAGCCAGCAGTACCTGCGGGAGCAGTTTGGATTGACCCCGGGACAGGTGTTCTCGAGGATTAAAAATGAAATATTATAATAAAAAGTACCTTACTCTCCGTCGTTACTGGCAGCGAGTTCGGACCCTTTACTACATGCTGGCCATCAAGGCCTTCAACAAGCCCCGGTATCCTTTTTACGTTAACCTGGTTATCAATAGCCGTTGCAACCTTAAGTGCGCCTACTGCTTCGGACTTTACTCCAGCCGGAAGACCCCGGATTGGGCCTACGAGGATCTGGTTAAGTTGATCGATGATCTTTACCGGCGGGGAACCAGGTATATTCTGGTTCAAGGAGGTGAACCCCTTCTCCACAAAGATCTGGGCCGGATATTTAATTATATCGACAGTAAGGGGATCGTAACCGCTCTGGTTACCAACGGCCAGTTCCCGGAACGGATCCGGGAGATCCCGGAGATCGCCTTGTTGGACAATATCTGTTTTTCACTGGACGGCAATCGGGAAGGTAATGATCGAATTCGGGGCAAAGGGACCTTTGATAAAGTACTGGAATCGATCAAAGTGGTCAAAGAGGTGCACAAGACCCCGATCCGGATCAACTCGACTATCACCAAGTACACGGTCCACGATGTTGATTTTATGGCCGAGTTTGTCAGGGAGCACAATATTGAGTGGGGGATTAACTTTCTCTTCAAAGGAGATGAGAGGCTCGGGGAAGAAGACCTGGCCCCGGAAGATGAAGACGTGATCAAGTACCAGAAGAAGTTTATCGATTACATCCAGCGGGGATACCCGATCTTTTCCACCACCAAGATCTTGCGCTATACACTTAACTGGCCCGTGAGCTATACCAGAAAATTTCTTGGGAAAGAAGAAGCGTTGCGGTTGATGGGGAAGAAGGCGATTGAATGTCAGTATGGCAACTATGAAATAGTGATTGATGAAGACGGACGGCTCTACCCCTGCCAGGGGATGCAGGGGATGTTTGACGGCAAGAACCTGAAGGAAGTGGGTTTTGATGAGGCGTTCAAGTACCTGGAGACCAAGCCGTGTTATACCTGCTATCTGGTCTCGATGATCAATACCTCCGCCATGATCAACTGGGATTTAGATGTTATCTGGGAGACAATCCGGGGAACCTTTCGCAGTCGCTTATGGAAGAGCAGAGCAACAAGATAGACCTATCAATCATCATGCCGGCGCTGAATGAGGAGGCCGATATCGCGGGGGCAATCAAGCACTCGCTGGAAGCTTTTTCTAAATACGACTTGAATGGAGAGATCGTTGTCGTTAATGACGGGTCTACCGACGCTACCGCGGAGATTGTTGAGAATCTCGCGACCCGCGATCTGAAGCCGCGGGTCCGTATGATTCACCACAAGACTCCTCAGGGCCTGGGGGCGGCCTTCCGTGATGGATTGCGTGAAGCCCGGGGAGAAGTGGTTGCCTTCATGCCGGGGGACGATGAGAATGATCCCGGGGAGATCATGCGGTATTTCGGAATGCTCAAACAGGTGGATATGGTGGTGCCTTTCGTCTACAACAAGGAAGTACGCCCCAAAGTCCGCAACTTCATCTCCACCGTTTTTCGGATGATTATCAATCTAACCTTCGGGGTTAACTTTAACTATACCAATGGAACTGTCCTTTACCGCCGGGAGATCCTTGCCGATTTCCCCAACCGGAGCAATGGTTTCTTCTTCCAGACCGAGAACGTTGTTAGAGCGGTCTGGAGCGGGTACCTTTTCGCCGAAGTTCCGTACCGGTTAGCTGTTCGAAAAGGTGGTGAATCCAAGGCAATATCCTTGAGGTCTCTGTCTCAGGTCGTGCAAAATTATCTTTCTCTGGTCAGAGAGATATATTTATCCCCTGGCAGTAAAGCCGCAAGAAAGCCCGCCCCGGGGACGATATCCGATCTACGGAGAAGAGAGACACTTCAAATCGGCCTCGGGGAACCGGGGAAATACAGCCGGGAGTAATTTTATATTTTACAATTTTAAGGAAACGCGGACCTTCAGGTCCGCCAAGTCACTTTTGTAGTCGCGGACCTTCAGGTCGGCCAAGTCATTTTCGTAGTCGCGGACCTTCAGGTCCGCCAAGTCATTTTCGTAGTCGTGGACCTTTAGGTCCGCCAAGTCATTTTCGTAGTCGCGGACCTTCAGGTCGGCCAAGTCATTTTCGTAGTCGTGGACCTTCAGGTCCGCTAGGTCACTTTTGTAGTCGCCCCGCCAGGGCGGGGCCAGGTCTGTTTCATGACAAAGCCAGAAAATAAAAAAAAGCAAAATTTAATCCTGGACGGGCACAAGCTGGCCTGGCATCGGGAGCGCCTGGAGGCGTGGCTGGCCGGAGAGCGGATCGCGCCGATCACGATCGATTGCGCTCTGACCCGGCGTTGTACATATAACTGTGTCTATTGCTACAGCAAACTTCAGATTCACGATGAGCAGAAGATGACCCGGGATGTGATCTTCCGGTTTCTCGACGACGCGGCGGAGATCGGGGTCAAGGCGATCAGCTTTGTCAGTGACGGGGAAAGTACCTGTTCCCCCCACCTCGAAGACTCGATTCTCCGGGGAAAGGCCAATGGCCTGGACATGGCCCTGGGAACCAATGGATACCTCCTCAAAATAGATCGACTGGAAGAAATCCTCCCGGCTTTGACCTACCTCCGGTTTAACTTCTCCGCCGGTGAGCCGGAAGCCTATTCTAAAGTTATGGGTTGTCGGATAGAAGCGTATTATCGGGTGATAGAGATTATTAAGGAATGTGTTCGGATTAAGCGTAAAAAAAATCTTTCGGTCACACTCGGTCTCCAGATGGTCCTCCTCCCCGAATACGAGAATCAGATTATTCCCCTGGCAAGACTGGGGAAGAAACTGGGGGTTGATTACACCGTCATCAAGCACTGTAGCGATGATGAACTTCATACACTTGGCGTGGATTATTCCAAGTACTTTACTATGGGAGATACTCTGAGAGAGGCAGAGAGTTACTCGACTGATGATTACTTGGTGAAGGCCAAGTGGTCGAAGATAATGAGCGGAGGGACAAGAAAATACTCCCGCTGCTACGGCGCCCCCTTCATGCCCCAGTTCTCCGGATCCGGCCTGGTGGCTCCATGCGGGATGCTCTTTAACAGTCGCTACGCGGAAAAATTCCACATCGGAAATATCATCGACACTCCCTTCAAGGAGATCTGGAAGAGTAAGCGGTACTGGGAAGTTATGGATTACCTGGCCTCGGATAAGTTTGACGCCCGGACCGACTGCGCCTGCCTCTGTCTGCAGCACAAGATAAATGAATTTCTCTGGGACCTGAAGAACGGTGATATCTCTCTGGATGAACCCGCCGGTGAACCACCGGATCATATTAACTTTATTTAGACGGGGGATTTTTTGTGTTTTAAGACGGGATTAACAGGATTGTTTTGGACAGAATAACAGGAAATAATAACTGATATGGAATATCAAGAACTTACCAAGAAAGTCATTGGATGTGCCTATCGGGTTTATAATCGCATGGGTTTTGGTTTTCTGGAGAGTGTATATGAGAAATGCATGTTAATAGAGTTAGCAAAATGCGGACTAAAGGCTGAGGCTCAGATCGGAATTAAGGCAACTAAAAACCGAACATACTGAAGGAAAATATTAGATTCAACAAAATATTAAGATGATTAATCTTCTTTTATTCATCCTGTTAATCTTGTTAATCCTGTCAAAAATATATCCTGTTAATTCTGTCAAAAAATGAGATATAGTTTAACATACAAACGCGCCAAGATGCTGGTCAGCCTCGCCGTCAGCCATCTCCTTTACAAGAGGCGGCCGCTGAACGTTTACCTGGCGGTTACCAACCGCTGTAATCTGGACTGTTATTACTGCTACGGCGACTACCCGGTCCGGCAAAACTGGAAGGAGTTTACCACTGAAGAATTACTGAAGCTCTTTGACGATCTTGCGGCGCGCGGGACCTGTCTCCTTCAGTTGCAGGGAGGCGAGCCGCTCCTGAGAAAAGATATCGGAATCCTGATCGACCGGGTCCGGAAGAATGGGATGATCTGCGATATGATTACCAACGGTATCCTGGTCGAAAAGAAATTTGACGTGGTTAAGAATCTTGACTCCATCTGTATCAGTCTCGACGGCCGGAAAAAGATCAACGACCGGAACCGGGGGGAGGGGACCTTCGAGAAGATCGTCTCCGCGATAGAGCTCTGCACTTCCAATGGTCTCGCGACCAGGATCAATGCCGTCTTGACGGCGGAGACCGAACCGGAAGATCTCCGTTTCCTGGCCGAGACCGCGCGGAAGACCGGCGCACTCCTCAATTTCTCCCTCTCATTTCAATACGAACCACTGAAAGAAGGTGGCCCCACTCATCACCTTAATATTACCGATGACCAGGTTCGAGATTTCCTTCGCCTGATTAAAAAACTTCAAACTGAACATTACCCGATTCAGTTCAGTAAATTAGCTCATGATCTTGCTCTGGAATGGCCGTTTTCCTATCAGAAACGAATGGCGCGCGTTGAAGAGATCCCCAAAAGCTATAAATATCCGAAGTGTTTTCATGCCGACTATATAGTTTTTATTGATGGTGATGGAAGTGTATATCCTTGCTGTAACTTCTGGGGAAAGCCGAAATGGAATATTCGGCGCGACGGTCTCGATGCTTCTCTGGAAGGGATCAGTCGTGAAGGATGCGAAGCATGCTACATTCTTTCTTATCTCGACCGGAACCTGATCTTCGGGATGCGCCCATTAACCCTCCTTCATTATGCCTGGCGTTCCTTGAGGGAACTATGGTGAACTCACTTCTTTTGGGATTTGAGGTTGCCGCCGCCCGTTTATTTCATAAGAGGATTCCCTTCTTTGTTCAGCTTGTTCCCACTTCTCGATGTAATCTAAACTGTCGCTATTGCTTCGGAGAATTTCATGAGCGAGAGGGAGAAAATTTTCCCCGGGAAAATCTCTTGAGAATTATTGATGAACTGGCGGAACTGGGAACCAGGTTCATTTTACTCACCGGTGGTGAGCCAATGATGTATCCTCATATCGCCGATATTGTTCAGAGAATCGGGGCGCGTAAGATCGAACTTATTTTGGGGACCAACGGATTAAATGTTGCTAAGCGCATAGATGAGCTGACTTCGGTCGATATTTTTAGTATTAGCCTGGACGGTCCCCGCAAACTTCATGATTACTACCGCGGTGCTGGTTCTTACGATGTGGCGATGGAAGCTGTTCGGGCGGCTCGTGATCGGGGTAAACGTGTCCAACTCCAATACACGATGACTCGTGATTTGGTAGACAGCTTTGAGTATGTGAAGAAAGTGGCTGAAGAGCACAAATGTTTTATCGGGATTAATATCCTCCGACCTCAACGTCGGGCAGAGGGGGGTGTCGTTAACCCGGACGAAGCCTCAGAAAAAGAGATCGATGATTTTTTGGCCTATCTCATAAAAACCAGGCCGAGAGTGCTCCCCTATCCCACCTCTCTTCTAAAGCGCCTCCGTACCTGGCCATACGATTATGGACGTAGTGTAATTACAACGAAGTCTGAACTTCGTGGGTATAAACCCATCCCTTGCTCTGCCGGGAGATTTATGGTGGCAATAGATAATCGGGGGGAGATGTACCCCTGCGCGAAATGGTTCTATACCCATTCTCTGGGGAACTGTGCTGACGGTGATATAAAAAGAGCCTGGCGTGAACTTCCCCCGGTGAACTGTTTGGCTTGCCTGGACCCAGGTTTCAACCTGCTTAATGACACGCTCAGGTTCAATCCCGCTTCTCTTCTGGGGCTGCTTCGGAGGTTTTAATGATGCTAATTTATCAGTCAGTTTAAATACTAAATGAATTTGATCCCAATGCCGTATCCCCGTTTCAAAATCAGCATGCCGCTCCGGGAAGTATGCCGGTCGGTTGTTGCCGCCTTAGGCAGTGAAACCAGCAACACTCTTGCTAAATTTTCAGAGGAGTTTAAAAGGTTCGGTAATTACGATTATATTGTACTCACCGGTTCGGGGAGAGCCGGATTCCGGCTGCTTTTAGAGTCGTTTGATCTTCCTCCGGGCTCAGAGATCATCTTCCCGGCCTATACTTTTCATATAATGCCGGTAGTGGCCGTGGAGTGCGGTTTTAAGCCAGTCTTCGCCGATGTTGATCCGAACACTTGGAATATCGATCCAGACAAGATACCTCCCCTGATCAATAAAACTACCAGAGCGATCATGCCCACGCATTTATTTGGGGTTCCGGCGAATATGGACAAGATCGACGAGATCGCCCGGAATAACGATCTTTTATTATTTGAGGATTGCGCTCACGCTCTGGGCGCGCTCAACGGAGCGGAGGCGGTAGGGAAGAAGGGAGATGCTGCCCTCTTCACCTTCGCGATGAGCAAGAATATGCCCTGCTGGGGCGGTGGAGCGGTGGTGGTTAAGGATCCGGACTTGGCAGTACGAATGGAGAGAATGATTGATGACAAGAATCTGCCTGCTCCATTTTCTATCCTCCGACGCCAGTTTTCAAATATCCCCGGCATCCTTTTTACCCAGCCAGCTCTCTTCCCATGGACCCTCTATCCCGCTCTGCGGGCCGCGGATTTACTGGGGAGTGACTTTTTTGACCGGCCCTTTCTGGAGGATATAGTTGCAGTTAAGTTGAATTATAAATCAAAGACTACCGGACTCTCCCCTTTTCAAGCGGCGGTGGGATTGCGGCAATTGAAGAGGTTCCCCGGCTGGCTGGAAAAACAGGTAAAAAATGCCCGTTATCTTCGCCAAAAGCTTAAAGATTGCCCCGGCCTTCAGCTTCAACAAGAACCTTCAGGAACCCGATCATCTTTTCTTTACGTCCGGGCCCGGGTTGATGACCCCCAACCGGTTCGCCGGCAACTGCTCCGAAGGGGAATCGACACCAAGCCGGACGACATGCGGAACTGCGCGGCCCTGGATATCTTTGGACCCCGAAAAACTTGCCCGGTCGCAGAGCGTTTGGGGGGCCACTGTATTGAATTGCCCTGCAGCCATTTTTATTCCCAACGGCAGATGGATAAAATTGCTGATCGGATAATTACTACATTATCGGAAGCTTGAAAAAATGTCTGACGAAAGGTTTAAAGAACTTCTGCACGAGGGGCGGCGGTATGATCTGCGGTTTTTGCTGCTCCATAAGGCGGAATCAACGGAGTTAAGCCATGAACCGGTTCTCCCTACCGGGATTGCTATTCTGGCGGCGATCTGCAAAAAGAAAGGTATTTTCGTCCGATGTGTGGACTACTCCGTTACCCGGTTTGATCCGGGGCGATTAAAGGAGATCATCCGGAATGACCGGATCAACGTCGTGGGCATCTCCGCGACGACCCAGGCCATCAAACAGGCATACGCGATGGTTAAGGTTGTTAAAAAAGTGGACGATCGAATTATTGTTCAGATGGGAGGGCCGCATGTCACGGTGTTGTACGAAGAAGCACTGCGGAACGGAGCGGATATCATCGTCAGAAATGAAGGAGAGCTGACCTTCCTGGAACTGCTCCCATTTTTGAACGGAACTACCCCGGATGAACTGCCTGGGCGGCTTGAGTCTGTGAAAGGCATTGCCTACCGAAGCCGGACTGGTGCAGTTAAGGTCAACCGGCCGAATGAACGGATCTGTGACCTTGATCTGATTCCTTTCCCTGATCGGGACAGTTTCGAATTTCCGGAAAAGTACCATATGGCGATCAGAATTACCCGGGGCAATAGTTTCTCAATATTAGGAACCAGAGGATGTCCGGGGCACTGTTTCTTCTGTTCCCGGGCGGTCTTCGGAAATGCCGTTACCGCCCGCTCCGCGGAGAATATGGTAGAGGAAATCTGCCAGGTAAAAGAGCGGTATCCTGATATTACCCAGTTCGAGTTTCTTGATGATTACCTGCTCTTCGATCTCGAGAGGATGAACCATTTCTGTGATCTCATGATGGAACGAAAGGTGAATCTCTACTGGTCGGCGGGGAATACCAGGGCCGATAACATTGATCTCGATACCCTGAAGAAGATGAAAGCCAGCGGCTGCTTCAAGATCAATTACGGGATAGAAGCGGGAACCGACGAAATTTTAAAATCCATCAACAAGGAGATCACCGTAGAAGACGCGAGGAGAGCGATTGAAGTAACCAGGAGCGCCGGGCTGTATGTCGGTGTCTATTTTATTCTCGGGCATCATAAAGAAACAGTCGAAGACATAGAGGAGACAATTCGTCTGGCCCGATCCTTGCCGGCTGACGCGGTTCAGTTTACGATTAACACACCCTGGCCCGGGACCGCTATGTACCAGTATCTGGAGAAGAAGAATTATCTTTTAAGCAAGAACTGGGATGAATACCAGTACTTTAAGAAACCGGTTTTCCGAACTGACAACTTGACTCCGGAGCTTCTCGGGAAGTTGTTTCACAGAGCTTATCTGTCTTATTATTTTGATCCCCGGTTATACTTTCGCCATGTAAAAAATTTACTCTCTACGAGGAGATTTTATCTATACTTTACCACTCTGTCGTTGATTCTCTCCAATCTGTTAAAACGAGGGGAAAAGCAAAAGTAGAGCCAAATCCTGCTCCGCCCAGATTTATCGGGGTAAATCTTGTCTAAATTGTTGAAAGTTGCCCAAGGCGAAGCCGAGTGCTAAGTTTTATAAATGAAGATTAAAGATCTAACCTATTTCGGCTGGTCTATCCTTCGGATGCACCTGCAGTCCGGCTATCGCGTGCCGTTGAGTGTTCATGTTGGCCTTACCAACCGGTGTAATAACCGGTGCCGGTACTGCAATTTTCAATCCCTCTCCCAGGAGGATGTCTGGACGACTGAGGCATTGCTCCGGGTACTGGAGGAGATGCGGGATACCGGTACCCGCCGGGTTCAGTTCACCGGCGGAGAGCCCATGCTTAGAAAAGACCTGGGGGTTATCCTCTCCCGGGCAAAAAAGCTGGGAATGTTCGTGGGTGTCTCTACCAATGGTTTTCAGGTCCCTGAGCGCGTCGAAGAGCTCCGTCCGGTCGATATTGTCCAGGTATCGTATGACGGTCCCCCGGAAGTGCATGGCTACCTCCGGGGGGAAAAAAATGTAAAGGAAGCTGCCTCGGCCATTGAAGCTTTGATTAAAGCCAATATCCCAGTCTGGACCAATACCGTTCTGACCACAGTCAATGCTCCCTACGTGGATGAAATTGTAGAGAATGCCGGCGAGAAGGGAATGGTTGCTAACTTTGTTTTGCTTGACTATTTTGAAGACCCGGGGAAACATTTTCACCCGGCGCGGGAAGAAATTGAGAAATTGATTTTGAAAGGAGAGAAAAAAAAGGTGGCGCTCAACCGTCTTGTCAAGTTAAAGCGAGAGGGAAAACCGGTCGCCGGTTCAATTCCATATTTCCGAAACGCGCTTGATTGGCCGTATGATGATCGGGTGACCAGCCCGGATCCTTCGCCGTTTTATCGCTGCTGGGCCGGCCGGGCGATTGCTCATCTGGAGGCTGATGCTAAACTCTATGCCTGCGGGATGGGTGTAGGGAGGGTTCCGGGGATAGATGTGCGGGAGATTGGTTTTCAGGAGGCCTGGAGACGGATCAAGCCGCTGCCGAACTGCAAGTCCTGCACCATGGCCTGCGGTGTGGAGGCAAACTTACTTTTTTCTTTAAATGTTGATAGTATCACAAACTGGATAAAGCAGTTGGTTTTCACCAAGGCAGGCAGTAAGCAGTGAATGGTAAGTAGTATTCCTGGGGTATATTATACTGAATGCTGATCAGTGATTAAGTGTTCCCGATCATGCTTTACTGAATAGATTATCCATATAAGGTATTTAGGGAGTAAGACGTGAGAAAATTCAAAGACGTAATAGTTATCGGTGGTGGAGGTTACGTGGGGGCGGTTCTGGTGCCCAAACTATTGAAAAGAGGATACCGGGTCAAGGTTTATGATCTCTTCATTTATGGCAAGGAGGTATTTGACGCGGTGAAGGATAACCCCAACCTCTCTCTCATCGAAGGGGACGTGAGGGATATTCCCTGGTTGGAAGAAGGATTAAAAGGGATAGAGGCAATTATCCATCTGGCCTGCATCTCAAATGATCCGAGCTTTGAACTTGATCCTGAACTGGGCAAGTCGATTAATTACGATTGTTTTGAGCCTCTGGTAAAGATGGCAAAGGAAAAGGGGATAAGGAGGTTTATCTACGCTTCCAGTTCCAGTGTTTACGGAGTTAAGGAAGCCGAGAATGTCACTGAGGAGATAGATCTTCAGCCGCTGACCGATTACTCCCGGTTCAAAGTTATATGTGAAGAAGTTCTTTTTAAGTATGCCGACGATGACTTTGTCTGCCTGGTTCTGCGTCCTGCTACCGTCTGCGGATACTCCCCCCGTCAAAGGATGGACTTGATCGTGAACATCCTGACCAACCACGCGGTTAATCGGGGACAGATCATAGTCAACGGTGGTAATCAAAAACGCCCCAATATCCATATCGAAGATGTAACGGATCTATATGTAAAGTCACTTGAATACGAAGATGAACTGATAAATAAGAAAATCTTCAACGCCGGATATGAGAACTTTACGGTCAGTGAGCTGGCCCGCCAGGTGAAAGAGATAGTAGGAGCCGAAGTGGATATTATCGTAGAACCTACCAACGATCCCCGGTCGTATCATATCTCATCGAAAAAGATACGAGCTGAACTGGGTTTTACTCCCCGGCATACGATAGAGGATGCGGTAAGAGATTTGAAAAAGGCTATTGAAAATGGTTGGCTGAAGGATCCAATGAACAATCCTCTTTATTTCAACATTAAACGGATGAAAGAGATAGAATTATCCTGAACAACGGCGGATTGCAAGCAAAGGCGGATGAATTATTTCTGTACCTGTTCCGGCGTGAAGCATCTTGCCGACCTTCCCGCGCGCCCCGGAAGTCGTCGGCGGAAAAGGTTTCCCAGGATAGTCTGGTAGGCTTCGCAGGGCGTCCAGCATTGCGGGCAACGGCCGTTTACTATCTCGTCCCTGATTGAGACAGTCGCCGGGCTGTTCCAGATTCGGTCCAGGTCGAAGTCAACGTCTCGCAAGTTTCCCAGCAACCGATCATAGCCGGTACAGGGATAGACGTTCCAGGTGGGATCGATAAAACAGGAGCTGGAGAGTGACTGGCACGGTATCGGGCAAAGCCCGCTGGCCACAAATCCGCGTGCCCCCTTGAGGTAAGAGCGTTCTAAAAACTTTCGGGGGCTTAGAATAAGGCGGTAACCAGCAGCCAGATCATCGAAAACGGCGGCGGCCGACGGGCCGGGGGTGGGATCGAGTTTTAGATTGTTATAGAAAAAAGATATATGCGCGAGATTGTAATGGAAGTCGGCGGCCCGGATGGTGGGTATACGCTTTTGAACGGCGGCAATTGTTTCCCGGCGAAGGTCAAGGTTTTCCCGCTGCAGCGTCATGCCCAGAAAAGCTTCGACACCTTTTTCCCGGCGGAGCGCGGCAAATGTCTCCAGCGCCCGTTCCCAGCTCCCCTTCTTCCCCTTGAGGCGGTCGTGAACGGCCGGGGGGCCGTCCAGGCTCACTGTGACCACGAACTTCAACCCCGGTCTCCTTTTCGCCGCCCGCGCTGCCCGGACAGCCCTCTCCGGCAGAAAACCGTTGGTAGGGAAATGGAGCAGAACCAGGCGACGGGAATTTTCAGTTACCGCTTCTATGATCTCAGGCAGATCAGAACGCAGAGTGATCTCCCCGCCGGTCAGATCCACCCAGGAGAAATAATTTTGTCTCTGGAAAAATTTCCGGATATCTTCAATCGTCATTTCCGCGACCGGCGGCCGTTGCCAGGTCAGACAGGCCCGGCAATGAAAGTTGCAGCGGTATGTCAGCGCCAGGGTGAGTTTATAGGGACGGGATAGGCGGTGGAGGTTGGAGCGCAGGACCGCAAGGATAGTTTGGAAGTAAGGGATCAACATTTTTATCGGCTCAACCCAGAAACATATATTTCAGCCAGCTGAAGACGTAACGGAAAAAGACGCGCCGCAGCTTGATATTCGACTCGCCGAAGCGGCGCTTGTATTCGTGGGTGGGCACTTCCATGATTCGGAAGCCGTGGCGTAGGGTCTTGATCGTCATCTCCTGCTCGATGGTGGTGATGTTTTCCTTCAGCCCAAGCTCCCGTATTACCTCGGTTTTAATCGCCCGGAAACCGTTCTGCGACTCGCTCAGCCGCACGCCGAAACGGTAGTTGATGCCGAGGGTGATAATATCGCTGCCGATCATCCGCATGAACTTGTTGAAGTCGCCATGCAGCTCATCCGAGCCGCCTCGCGGGCGAGAACCGACGACATGATCGGCTTCGCCGCGCAGGATCGGCACCACCAGCCGTGGGATGTCGTCCGGAAAATGTGAGTAGTCGGCGTCGATAAAGACGATGATATCATTGTTCACCTCACCGATCGCCTGCCGGATAGCCGCGCCTTTTCCCTTCCCGGAGTCGAGAACGACCCAGGCACCCAGCCCCGCGGCAATGGTCCGGGTGCGATCGGTGGAGTGGCCGTCAATCACCAGCAGCTCGTCGGCATACGGGCGGCAGTAATTTATAATGTCGGCGATGCCCGCTTCCTCATTGCGGGTGGGGATGATCACCGAAACTTTCTTCCGACGGTTCCGATACTCCTCGCGTACAAGGTTATCCTCTGCCTGCGAGTACCAGGGGTCTCTGCGGGGCGCAACTTCCTTATGTTTTGTATATGAGGGCATATTATTTTTCCGTTCACCCGGACATCTCCCCAAAGGAGAGAGAGGTTTTAGATTTAAATGTCATTTACTTTCAATCATATCAACCGGAAGAGCGGCCTTCAACCTTATCCTGCGTTCGGGCGATGGAAGAAAGCGTAGCCCGACCGGGATAGGTAGCTCCAACACGCCCAAGATGGTCTGGAGTAGCCAGATAAATTCACCGGGATGCAGCGATCGCCGCAGCAGGCCCAGGATCTTTAGTGGCCGCAGGTAAAAACGGCGATAAGCCCGGTGATAATAAGATGTTACCTCTTCAGTTTTCATTCCCGGCAGCCAGTAGCGAATACCCGAGCTATAGAAACCGGTGGCGGCGGGATCGTCAAGCTGAAAGTGAAATTCTCCGTTTTTCTCAATTTCGGACCAGACCTCCGAGCCCGGCAAAGGTAAAAGGTAATTAAAAGTAGCCGCGTCCGGGTCCATCTTAAGAGCGAAGTCAATAGTCTGACTCATGGTTTTGGCTGAATCATAGGGCAGCCCCAGAATAAAGTTGCCGTAAACAACCATCCCCCGATTCCTCGCCCAACGCGTCGTCTGGAGGACTTTGTCAAGAATCAGTTTTTTCTTTATCCGGAGTTGGACTTCGGGGGAGCCGCTCTCCACACCCAGCGATATCTTGAAGACCCCCGCCGCTTTCATCAGATCTAACAACTCTTCATCACAGAGGTCGGCACGGATTCCATTCTGGAGGTTGATGGCCAGGCCGAAAGGGATCAATCCCCGGAAAAGCTCCTTGGCCCAATCAAGATTTAGCGTCAGGTTGTCGTCGAGGATATCGAGTTGGCGTATCTTGAAACCATCAACAAGCATCCTAACTTCTTTGAGCGCCCGCTCAACGGAATAATACCGGTAAGTATTGCCAAAGACACTTTTATTGCAGTAGGTGCATTGATAAGGGCATCCCCGACTGCAGATGACTGCGCCGATCGGCCGGCGCCGGGCACGGGACTTGTAATATGAGAACGGCGGCAGAAGATCCCAGGCGGGGATGGGCAATAAATCCAGGTTCTCGACTTGGGGCCGCGGCGTCTCAAGAACGCTGCCACCTTCCAGGTTTCGCCAGAAGCAACCCCGCACCCCTCGGAAAGGCTCTTGCCGTCCGGCTGAGACGTTGGACATGACCTCCAATAGTGTTTCCTCCCCTTCGCCAACCACAATCGCGTCGACCGCCGTCGAGTCAAGGCAGTACTCCGGTAGTGCCGAGGGCAGAGGGCCGCCCAGTATCACTAGGCCGTCAAATCCGGCCGCCTGGAGGGTGGCGACCAACTCCGCCCCGGCCGGGTGGGTGACAATGTTGGTAGAGATCCCCACCACGACGGGATTGACCGACAAGACATAATCGCGCAGTGCGCCCGACCTGATCTTTAAGACATTGGCATCTATCAAATCCGTACTGTAGCCGCGGTCGCGGGCCGCCGCCGCCAGATAGGCCAGGCCGAGGGGGGGCTCGATCGTGCCTTCGTTTATGCCTTTTGCCCTCTCGGGATAAGGATTTATCAGTATCAGGTCCATATTGATTCGGTCCGATCGGGTCCCCGTTATATGGACCCGGAAAGTCGCCTGAGAAGTTGAAAAGGATAGTGAGGGTCAAGCAACATTCGATAATATGGTTCTCTTCTCTATTTGGTGTGGGTTGAAAAAGCAACGTCATTAATCGTCATTGCGATCCGCCTCTGGCGGAGAAGCAATCTGATGCAGAGCATCGTCCCGAGTGAAACAAGGGATCTATAAAGATCCTTCACTTCATTCAGGATGACCCATGGAGCCAGATTGCTTCGTCACTCTGCCACAAAGGTTTTCGGGGTAAACACTCCCCTCAATGACCTATACATCGGATTTATCCATACAGAATGGAGGAGAACCAATAATTATAGATAAAGAAATCGATCTTCTGACGGGATCGGCGCACACCGTTGATATTGGTCTGACATGGCTGCTTCTTTTTTCTCATGAGGATCATATTACTGGCTGGGGTGTGGAAGTTCAAGGGGAAAGGCGCGGAACGTTGTTGGTGGGATTACCAGTGAAATCTGAAGACCCTCGACATCGTGGCGTGGCTTGGGACACAAAGTGTGACAATCGAGCGAATCCATATACGATGCGCCGATTTCTTGTTTGCTTTCGAGACAGTATTACAGGATAATGCAGGGCCGATCGAAGCAATATCCATATCGGGGATGCGGGCATCCCCGCAAAATCCATTGTTTTAAAATGGCATCGCCAGAAGATAATCGAGAAGAAATCGGCCGGGATGCTCCGGGTGATATCGCCCCCCGGCTTACTCCCCCTCAAAAATGGTTGGTAGCTGTATTGATCGTTTCGTTCGTCGCCTGTTCCATTTTAGCCGACCTGTATCCGGTTAAGAACTGCTACTTCTACGTTTATTCCCGGGTAGATGGTTTGTTAACGATGGAGCTAAGAGTTAACCCTGCGATGCGCTATACATCGGGCAATGGGATCCACTCGACGGAATCTCTTGTATATGTTCTTGCGGTGAAGCTGTTTTATCTGTTAATCCCGTATCGTTTCGCCTGTCTGCGCGCGGTATCGGTCTGTTCAACAGTTATTGCACTCTTCTTCCTGTTTAAACTGGCGATGATATTGTTCTGTCGCCAGGTTGCCTTTCTGTTTCTTTTTCTTCTGGTTACGTCTCCCATTTATCTCGAAAGCATGCGGGCGATTGGATTTATCCCGTTTACAAATACGATTGTGATAATAGCTGCCTATTTCTTTGTATTGAGCTTAAGAAATAAGAGATGGGCAATCAAAGTTGCGCTTTCAGCACTGTTCGGGCTGTTGACACTCTCCCTCTATCTGCCGGGGAAGCTGATAATCGGTGTCCTTGTCGTGTTTGCTCTTCTGTGCGTGAGGAGATATTGGCGACAGCTGTTGCTTTATTCGGTTATTATTATAGCCCTCATTGTAGTCGTGGATCAGGTCCTGGGTGATATATCTTTTGATTTAAAGTACGCCTTGGAAGCCGACGGGGAGTTCCTCATGTACTCTCCCCCGTTATCCCGGCTGGCGGAACGGTTGACTGATAATACTGAAATGGTTGCGGGCTACCTTCTTCAACTGGGCCGAAGGCCGTTCACCGAGCAGTTCTCGGGATTTTTAGAAGATTGCCGCAGCCGGCTATTTAATCTTGCCTACACCCCGTTTTTCTTTCTCGGCCTGGCAATCTGTCTCTGGAGGAGGAGACCGGCTACTATATTTTTACTGCTCTGGTTTGGATTTTTCTTTCTTGGCCCGATCCTCTCGACGGAACTGTCGCCCCGGAGATTTATTCTGGCCCTGAACCCGATCTATCTTCTGGTCGCGGTTGGTCTCTGGTTAAGTTATCGCCTGATCTCCCGGCGGATTGCCACTCCCCGCGGCCTGAAACGATTTACTTGTTGTTCTCTTGTCTTTTTAGCTGGGGTTGGAGGAATTGATCTCTATGAGTTCTTTTTTCAAGTCGCGAAGCCCGAGTATTCCTATTCCGGGAAGCAGTTAAAAGAAATTGCGGAGATTATCAACAGCCAGGGGCGAAAAGCGGATTTTATTCTTATTGATGAGATACCAATGAGAGATTTAATCTGGGGGAATCCATACTATGACAAGCAATATATCGACCCGGATATTTCCAATAGGTTTATATATCCTAGCTTACTACAAAATACCGCCACCAAGATGCCGCTTGGAGAAGGGGGAATATTATTCTTATATCCGTTTCCTTCTTCACGAGATAGATATTCCGCCCGGGATTTTGAAGTTATTGCCGATCTAAAAAGTAAAGAAGGAGTGTTGAATAAAGTTGCGGAGGTGAAGACTGCCGCCGGAGATAATTTTTTTACTTTCCTGATTAATGATGAAAGTGAAGTTTCACCGTATATAAAAAAATTGCTTATCAGCGAGTGGGAGTGGGGCTCTTCATTGGATATCCCTCTGAGGGTGTCTTCGGAATATTCTACCGTTGCCGGCGGAACGCGGCTGATGGATGATCGGCCGATAACATTCTGGAGAATATCCAATGTTGAATTCGGTAAGCCGGCCTGGATAATCAGGGACTTTGGAAGAGACAAGAGCCGGATTATCAGAACTCTGAAAGCTTTTCCCCGCCGTGGCCATCCGGAGGAGTTCTTCCGTAACGCGGAACTCTTTGGAAGCAATGACGGACAAAACTGGGAGGCCATCACCTCAATAGTTCAGGATGAACTTCCCCGTTCCGGCGACTGGCAGGAGTGGACTTTCGATAATGACCGGCCATATCGATTTTACAAGCTGATGATATATGATGGTTACACGGGCAGGGGGGAGAATTTTCTTTCTCTGGCCGAGTTAAAACTGGGGGAATAAACCTTATTTCTTCAGCCCCTTTTTATCTCTGGGGATCGTATCTAATTCTTCCTGAGAAATCTCGTAAACCAGGAAAGAATAGGCCACATGGTCAACCGGCTCAAAATTATCCCGTAACCAGCGGTATTCTTCCGGGTGGAAGATCCCCACTAATCTACCCGCCCCGACAACCAATCTGCCCGCTCGGGGGCCTCTCGGGAATAATATAGCCTCGGGATGACTATCCAGGTATTGCCGTAAGTACCATCTATTCTGTCCCCATCTCAGATTTGAATCGGATAAAATCTTATAAGCCTGTCTCCGGTCCCAGACCAATTCATTAAAATAACTGAGATAGTGAGGGAAATAAGATAGGACGGAAACAATCAGATAGATGGCAAGGACTGAAATGCCGAGTTTAGAGAGTAATCTGAAATCCAACCAGTTTTTCAGCAGACTGCCGGTAAAGATCAGCAAGAGTGGAAATATCGGAAGGGAATAACGGAGGCCTGACTGAATGCCGGGAAAGAAGTTTATATAAACCGAGAAGAGGATAATGGGAATCCAGAGAAAAGCTTCATTTCTCGAGAAGTTATATTTTCTAAAATTAATAATATAAACGAAGATTGAGAGTAGAAGAAACAACTGAATAGCAATCGGTACTTTGTATAAATACGCCCAGAAGTAGTACCCGGTAAAGCAGCCGGGGTTACGGGTCTCCCCGAAGAGATAGGCGTTCCCATGTTCGCCGGTCTCCGACTCCCACTGACGGGAGTCAGGTCCCTCCAGGTAGGGAACAGGAAGGGGCAGGGGGATCCGGGCCAGTACTCCGGCTTGAGATTGGATATTCTGCCAGAAGTTACTCTCGAAAGTGTAATCCTCCAGGGGAGTAAAGGTGCGGTTGAAGAGGAAGCCCGCATTGATGATCAGAAGGCTCACCGCCGCGAAGAAGAGCGCGTATTTTAGAAATACACTAGCTATCCGGGTTAAACTCTTGATATCTTTTTCCCTGAGTTCCGTGACCAGATCGGGACCATACCGCACCATAATTATGCCAACCATCATTGGGTAGAGGCCCACGCAACTGTATTTAGCCACCTGGCTTATCCCTACCAGAGTTGCCGCCACCGCCGCCCTCTTCCATCCTCCCCAGGTAATGAACCGCCAGAAATAGTAGAGGGAGATAGTCATCAGACAGGTTGCGAATATATCATTGGTGATCAGGCGAGAATGGGCGATAATATTGGGGGAGAAAGCGAAAAGCAGGAGGCTGAAATAGCCAGCGTGTATTCCGTATAGCTCCATTGACCATTTAAAGACATAAAATGCCAGCAGGAGAGAGAAGAGCATGGTTATTAATCTCCCCGTCATCATATCTGTCAGGAAATCATGAAGTCTGCCCGTAGATAGGTGCCGTCCAATTAATCGAGGGAGGGCATTCATGCTGTTAAACGGCATGAGAGTGCCGTTACCCTCTATCCGGCTATCAGCGTTGAGCATCAATATGTTCCAGCCGTAACCGTAATGGTCCTCCTCGTCGGCGGTAAAGGTCTTATGCCGGATACTGTTAACTTCCAGCAGAAATATGCCGCCTAAGAAAATAAGTAGCCATATCCAGTGAATCCGCTTCATATTAATATTTAAAAATGGTAATTATTAGATCACACAAGTAATATAATATGGAAAATGATAGAAAAAACCAAGAATCTAACACACCAGCATAGCATATCAGGTGGAAGAAAAAGATGAAAGTGCCATATTCTTATCTCAAAGAGCAGTTTAAGGACCCGGAACCGATATTGCAGGCATTTCGGGATCAGCTTACTCGTTGTGAATTTACCTTCGGGCCAGAACTGGAAGAGTTCGAAAAAAACATGGCCCGTTACACCGGCGCGAAATATGTATTAGGAACGGCTTCCGGGACTATAGCTCTCTCAATGCTTTTGAAGGCGGTGGGGGTGGGGTGGGGGGATGAGGTAATCACCGTCTCCCAGACCTTTGTCGCCACCATCGGTTCGATAGTCGCCATCGGCGCCCGGCCTTATTTCATTGATGCCCTTGCTGATTTTACCATGGATCCCGGATTAATTGAGGAAGCGATTACTGAGAAGACCAAGGCGATCATGCCGGTCCATTACTCGGGGAGTCCAGCCCACATGGAAGAGATCATGGCGATCGCGGAGGAGCATAACCTCCCGGTGATTGAAGATGCCTGCTGCGCGATTAGCGCCAGACTGAATGGGAAACACGCCGGGACCTTTGGGAGTGGGGGAGCCTTTAGCGTTCATCCACTCAAGAATCTTAATGTATGGGGAGACGGCGGCTTTATCGTTACTGAGTCGGAGGATATCTACAAAAAAATTCTACTCTTGAGAAACCATGGGCTGAAAACGCGGGACGAGGTGGAGATCTTTGGTTGCAACGCCCGCCTCGATACCATCCAGGCGATAGTAGGGAATTATCTCTATCCAATGATCGACGAGATTACCGACCGGCGAATAGCGAATGCGAAACGATATGACGAAGCGTTTGCTTCTCCGGAGCTTTTTGAATACATCACTGTTCCACCGCGTCGCCTGGAAGCGCGCCATGTCTATCACATGTACATGGTCCTGGCGGAAGAAAGGGATGAGTTGCTTCAGTATCTGATTGATAGAGAGATCGAGGCAAAGATCCATTATCCGATCCCGATGCACCTCCAGCAGGCAACGCTGGCGGAGGAACCGCCCTTCGGCCGGACGGATCTCTCCCGCACCGAAGCTCAGTGCCAGACGCTGATCACCCTCCCCGTCCACCAGCACCTCTCAGAAGATCAGCTTGATTATGTGATTAAATGCGTGCAATCCTTTTATCGCAGACAAAGTTATTAAGGAGCGCATTAAATAGATTGCGTGTCATTGCGGGGAACGAAGTGACGAAGTAATCTTAATCAATTGGAGATTAAGAGATTGCTTTGCGCAGTCCATCCCGCCTCCGCCCCGAAGTTTTAATCGGGGTTTATCGGGGCTTGCAATGACTGTTGCAGAGAATGCAATCAATAAGGTGCTCTTCTTAGTAAAATATGAGGCTGGCTAAATCTCTCTCATTGAGAATAATTTTGAAAATTCAATCGAGCTGACCATGAAATATCATAAGTTCCTCATATTCTTATGGCTTATTCCTTTAGTTATTTATTCTGACAGAGGTGGTGGCCCAGACTGTGGGATTTATCGGAAAGTAGCAGAAAAAATTATTGAAGATGGACATTTGAATATTTTGGGCTCTTTTGTAAGTGGCCACCCCAGGGAAGTTTCCCCAACATTCCATCATCCTATTTTTCAGTCTATCGGCGGCGCGGTTTTTTTTATCCCGCCGAGAATTATGGCTCCTGTTTCGCGTTACCTTTCATCCTTTTTCCCGATGTGGCCGGCCCAGTGTCAATCTTTGTTTTATCATCAAAGCATATGGGAGGGCTTTATTGCCTGGATATTAGGCTTCTGGACTTGCCTGCTGGCATATAGGGTAGCAAGGATTTATTACTCTCCGAGAGCTGCAGGTACCGCGGTAGCTTTATGCGCGTTAGGTGGTCCAATTTTGATATTTGTGGCGCGATGGCCGGCCCAGACCAATCTCCCAACGGCTTTTCTGGCAGCGCTCCTTCTTTATGTATATCACTTCGCGGATCGGCGGAAGTGTCTGTCCTGGCTTTTAATGGGATTTATCTGGGGTTTTGGCGTATTTGTCAGGAATGAATTTATTGTCTGGGCTTTGTTGCCCGCGTATGGAATTATTCTGGAAATCCGCTCCGGAGAACGATGGCAGAAGATAATGCTGCACGGATTGATATTGTCTTTGTCAGCAGGATGCTTCTTAGTCTCGATCTTTTTAATTCAAGTGATCTTGTATGGAAGCTGGGGAAATACGTATAGTATCCTGATTGACCCCAGGCTTTTGGCCGAAATGCCGCGTATGCTCTTTGGTCCCAGGAACGGATTATTCACCTTCTGGCCGGTACTATTTTTAGCCATAATTGGTTATATGATCAAATTTCGGGCGAATCCGGGTATTAATCATCTTCTTTTCGGAATTATCTTATCAGCCATTGCCGTATGCACCGTATTCCCATTCTGGCTTGCGGTAGGAGGTCAGCGCCCGATGTTAATGGCGATGCCCTGTTTCATGCTTTTTTTGGCCCGGCTGCTGGATGGTAAGAGGAAGTTTTTCTGGATATTGCTGATTATCGGAATCGGATGTGTTTTCTGGGCGGTGCTGATTTATTTTATATATGGTAACGGATGGGATCTGAACGATGGATCAGTAGGATTTCTCAAGGTAAACACTTTGCCGGAAATGTTGGTATTTGTATCCGGTCATGCCAGAGCATTTTTTCCAAAAGTGGTCAGATTTTGCTTTCTGCCCAAGCAAAGAGTTATCTGGCTGTTTCTTCCTTTTCTTATCCCGATATTTCTCCTCATTGTGGCGCTTTACAAAACGATTTCACGGAAAAAAGCCCTGCCCCTGATTGCGACAGTTCTCGGCATTTTTTCTGCAATTACCTTGATATTTTTAGCCGGCGCAGGTGAAAGAGGGAAAAAGTTCTATCACAGTATCTCGCAATCACAACCGGAAGGCTGGTTTGTGTATAATTGTAGATATCATATCGGCGAATATTTTATTACTTCTTTGGATTATGTTGCATATTTTTTGGAGTACAATCAGCCTGATACTGCCGCATACTTTGAAGAAAAAGCTGTCAAATTTCTCCAGAAAGAAGCCCCCGCGCGCGTTCAGGAGTTCAGGCAGGTGTGTGAGGCTCTCAGGGTCAGGCACTCTCTGGGCTGGAAACGGGTGTTCCCGGCGGGACTCGACGAGGACCCTGTTCTCTGGTTAGAATGGTATTACCGGGGACAGGAAAATGCTCCGCCGTTGCATTGGACTCCGTCTTTCTTCTCCGAGATGCGTAATTCTAAGGGGAATGAAAATATTCCGCCAATAAAAAGCTATAACTTTCGAAGTGATTTCAAAGAAATTATCAACAACTTCAGGACTCCGGTGGAACTGTTTCAAAGATGAGTTAACCCGATTTATTCATAAGTCGAGTTCCAGATCAGTGAGTGTATTAATTCTTTAAATAAATTTTTAGGCCTATCGGGTTGACTCCCGTAACTGCGATTTATTGCAGTTCATGAAAGAACCGGGCCACCGCGAATATCCTTTGCTGTGATTGGGTCAACGGCAACGGCCTGTTGTACCAAATGATAAAAGAGTTTCCCGCGAGATCGGGATGTTCTTCGATTGAAGCGAAAAGTGAATTCGTCCAAATAATAGTCGAGGTGTGACGGATGAACAGCTCCATGATGTGTTCCCTGCAACCAACGCTTGAGCAAGGAAGCAACTCGGTTGACCAAAGGCAGCAAGTTATCCCCAACGGCAGCCTCCTGTCGGATAATCTTGCGCTTATATCCTTCTGTCGGCAATTTCAGATATCCATTCCAATCATCGGTGCGCACTACACTGCCAGGTTCTACCATTTCTTGCACTGCAGGCGTGAGACTCTTAGCCGACGCATCCACTACACGTCGAAGTCGAATACGCCCCAGCCTATTACCTTTGTCTTCAACGGCGATAACAACCAATGCCTTACCCGCTGCACCCCGACCACGTTTTCCGGACCGAACGCCCCCAATATACGTTTCATCAACTTCTACAATGCCCGAAAGACGATCGCGGTCAGGTCTTACCATAGCAGCTCTAAGCTTATGAAGCCATGTCCAAACTGTTTCATACCGGCTCAACCCCAAAGTCCGTTGCAAGCCCAGCGCGCTAACGCCGTTCTTTTGATTGGTGATATACCATATTGCCCGAAACCACAATCTCAAAGGCTTACGAGTACTTTGAAAGATCGTCCCCGCGATAACAGATACCTGAAAATCACAATGTTCACAACGATAAAGTCCCCTCCGAGTATGCCAAGCTTTTCGACAATGACATCGGGGACAGCAAAAACCATCCGGCCAACGAAGTTGGAACAGATAGTCGTGACATGCTTGTTCGGTAGTGAAACGCTGCTCGAATTCAAGAATAGCCTTTGGATAATCTTCCATGCGCATATACTACATGTTGCGCTTACGGGAGTCAACCGGATAGGCCTATAAATTTTTATGAAGGAGAATAACATCTTGTAAATCCTGCTCCGTCCAGATTTATCGGCGTTAATCTTGTCCTAACTTTTTTTATGCAATGAAAATAAAATATCTGGATCTTCCAGCTCAATTTAAAGGGAACCGTAGGATCAGGCGAGTTGTCCAAGAAATTCTGGACAGTGGGCAGTTTGTGCTTGGTCCGGCGGTTGAGGAGTTTGAGCAAAACTTTGCTGAACTCTGTGGAGTAAAGCACGCCATTGGCATCAGTTCCGGGACCGACGCGCTCTTTTTAGCCCTCAAGGTGCTGGGAATCGGGTCAGGGGATGAGGTTATTACCGTCCCCAACTCATTTCTGGCCACGGTTGGTGCGATCATCCAGACCGGAGCCTTCCCTCGGTTAGTCGATGTAGCCGAGGATTACAACATCGATATAGATAAAATTGAAGAAGCGATCAATGAAAAGACGAGGGCCATCGTCCCCGTCCACCTGACCGGCAACCCTGCTCGGATAGACGAGATCGGCGCCATTGCGAAGAAACATGATCTCTTCGTGGTCGCGGACGCTGCCCAGGCGGTCGACGCTTCCATCAACGGGAAGAAAGTCGGTTCATTCGGAGACCTTTCCGCCTTCAGTCTCCATCCCCTGAAGAATCTCAATACCTGTGGTGACGGAGGAGTGATTACCACCGATTCGGATGATTACTACCAGCAGTTACTGCTCTATAGAAATCATGGCCTGAAGAATCGGAATGAGGCTCGATTCTTTGCATACAACTGCCGTCTTGATTCTATTAAAGCGGCCGTGGCGAATCTCCAGATACAGACAATTGGCGAAGTGACGGAGAAACGAAACCGTAATGCTGTTCTCTACGATGAAGGTTTAGCGGACTTAGATAGATGGGTGAAAATTCCCCCCCGGAGAGACGGTGTCCGGCAGTCATTTCATACCTATGTTGTTCAGGTGAAGGATAGAAATAAGTTAATTTCCTTTCTCAAAGAGAAAGGAGTGGAGACCAAAATTCACTATCCAATCCCGATCCATCTGATGGAGGCGGCGAAAAAGTACGGCTATGAGAAGGGTGATTTCCCGGTTGCTGAAGCTCAGGCGGATCGGATCATCTCCCTGCCGATCCACCAGCATTTATCCGATGAGCAGATTACCTATGTTACCCGGATTATACGGTCTTTTTACAAAGACAAGCGTTTTGAATAGCAAATAGCCGCTTCGGAATTCCCGGAAATTTTCAATGAATGTTTTGTTTATACAGAAACAAGCGTTTCCCTATTTCGGAATCATGTCAATGGCTGGATATCTCAAGAGGTATGGCCATGTCTGTAATTGCCAGATTGACAATCTCGAACCAGTGCACAAACAAAGAGAAGAATTGCGGCGAGCTGCGGGATACCTGAGGAAGAACAAAATCCGGCTGCAAACGTCGAATATGTTTGGCATCCCCGGCGAGACGGCGGAAGACGCCCTCCAGACGATACGGTTCAACATTGAACTGGGCACTTCATTCCATGCTGATGCCTCAGCCGGGGACAGGAATCGAAAAAGTTGCTCTTGAACTTGGTTGGCTCGATAAGCCCCGGGATTTCGATATGCTGCCGCAGTTGTTTTTTTCCCGTTCCGTTTTTGAAGTCCCGGGGATCGAGGTCCTGGGAAACGTGAAAGATGTACCTACTGGTGCGTCGCTTACCCGAAGCTATATAAGACGTTCGAAAAACTCATCCGCATTCGGTGCCGGCCGTTTTTCCGGTTGTTGAACAGAACGGGAATATTCTTCAGATATGAAAGAGAAAGGGGGTTGAGCTTGCTGGATGCGATCCGAATGTTCTGGAAGGACCGAGGCAGTCGGTAACCTGGATTATTCAGGTGATTTTTTATTTTACTGAATAATCCAGGCTAAAAGTCCGCATTAGGAAAAAGGATATGGCGCAGGGTAAAAATGAGTTTTGCCGGGAGCAGCAAGGCTTTATTCCCAAGTACGTACCGATCACCCGATAAGCGCAGTTCGCCTAAAGCCGTCAGACGCTCTATCCGGATTGAGATGATATCCTGGTGGGGATACAAACGTGGCAGATCATTCTTTTTCAAGGTCCCTGTTTTCGAGCTTTCAATCAGGAGGCGAACCCTCCGGGCGGTTTCACTCATGTTGAAAAAATGGAAATACACGTAACCGGCCAGAATATAGACCAGAAGCAGGTATAACATGGATACGATTACCCCTGTGGTGCTGTTTGATCCAACCCTTGTTGCCCAGAAGTAACATAATGCCGCCAGGGGCAGCAACCCGAAGAGCACGCTGAAGAACACGCCTTTTTGGAGCAATTCAGTCTCCCTGAATAGGCCACACCCCCGCAGAAAAAACAAGTGCATTGTAAAAGGAATCAATAAAGCCAGAACAGTTACCAGAGCGAAATAGAGAGATGGTTCTGCTTGCATGGTCAGCCCTTTCCAAGAGGCAGGTTCAGGATTCGTCGGTAGAGCGCGAACATTTGAGCGATCAGATAACCTTTCCAGGAAATAACTATGGTTTCATTTTTCAAAGAGACCAGATCATCACCAGCTATGTCTCTTTTTACAAAGATCAGTCCGTCATTAACCATGTCCTCGAGTCGTTCCGAGACCAGGATGTCTTCCGAGAAAATCCGGTGAATGGCCTCCGCCGTCATCCCCTCTGCTCGGGAATCGTTCACCGCTAAAATGATTTTTAGTGATGGGCATCCCGCCTGGATGGGGGGATAAGACATAATATATGCCGCGGAGAGTAATAGATTCAGCAACAGTATCAGGAAGGTGTCTAAAGGAGTGGCGGTCCATCCCGCCCCGTCTTCGGAGTGCGGCCCCGCGACGGCAGAAAAAATCAGCCAACCGCCGATCGGTAAAACGATGAACACAATCGTTAGCCAGAGCATCTGTTTGCTCGGCTTTACGATCCGCCAGACCGCAATATGGCTTGCAAAGGCGACCAGGAACAGTCCTATCCCCAGAAATATAATGCGAAGACTAAACAATAGAGTTCTCCTGTGCCGAGAACCAGCTCCCACTTTTTTTAATAGCTCTATTGGCTATGCCTGTTTTATAATGCATTGGTGATGGCCATCATTCAAGGTAATTTCTAATGAACTCTGGGCGTGATCATCAATGTTCTGCAGATCGAAATCCTGTCGTTTTTATCGTCCCGGTATTTGACAGAGATACTCGATTTTCATAATATCACGGATGGATACGATAGTATAGATGAGGGAATTTGTTAAGACAATAAAACCAACGCGCCGTTATTTCAAGCCGGAGATCCTGATCCCACTGGGGTTGGTCTTTGTACTCGCGGTTTTCCTGCTGCCGATGCTGGCCGGCTGGCTGGGTACCTTTTTCGACGATTATTACGAAGTTTTACCCCGTCTTTACAACAACGCCCGCAGTGTTCAGAAAGGCGCTTTCCCCCTCTGGGACCCCCACGTCTTTGCGGGGGGAAGGATTAACTTTATCCCTAACACCAGGATTTGGTATTGGCCGCTATACCCATTTTATTTCCTTGCCGATCTTGACAACATAGACTCGAGTTACGCCTGGCTGATCAAAATCCCCCTGGCCGCGCAATGGCTGATCTGTCTTTTGGCCGCGTATGGGTTTGCGTATAAAGCTGTTCGACTCCAGACCCCGGCGGCCGCCCTTGCTGCCATTGTCTATGCCTTCGGAGCAAGTTACACCGGCAACAGCAGCGACCCCCAGACCATCTATTCTTTTGTGTGGATCCCCCTGGCTCTCTGGGGTATTGTCGCGTATGCCCGGGACGGCAATAAGCTGATGGGCATTATAGCGGCCTTCTCACTGGCCTTCATCGGACCGTGCGGGACTGATGTGCGCGCTATCTTTAGCTTGTTGACGGTGGCTTTGACAATCGGTTTGGTCTCCGCTTTCTTTTTCCTGCACCGGTCTCCGGTAAAAGCAAGAAGACTTCTTGTCGCCGGGGTGGTTATATTTATCCTGGGTCTTCTCCTCTCCGGGCCTTATTGGGCGTCCATGAAGGAGTCGATCGCCATTTATCGGGATTCAACCATGGTCAGTTTTTCCCGGGCCGCTTCCTCCGAGTCGAGTACTCCCTGGAGTTTCCTGATCACCCTTCTGGTCCCCGATCTTTTTGGGACCGTGACTGCCGGGTCCTCCGTTGATTTGGGTTTGCCGGAGATACATTCATACTGGCATGTGGAGGGCAATCTCACGGGAGGATACTGGCTGCTTCTGCTCTGCTTTCTAGGTTCGGTGGTTTTCTGGCGGAACCATTATAATTATAGAAGCGCTCCGGACAAAACGGATGAGACCAGAAGGGTTTGGTGGTGGGCGGGTCTCTCCCTTTTCGTGTTTTCGTTATTATTGGTTACTGGGAGATATTCCCCTCTTTACCGGGGGTTGGTCCGGCTAATCCCTGTTTTTGGGCTGCCCTACGCGGTCAGATGGAGGATCATGGAGCATCTGGGGATTGCTCTGCTGGCGGGTATCTCAAGCCAGGCGCTTCTGGATAACCGAAGGTCTCTCTCCCGATGCCTGTTGGCCTCCCTGATGGTTTTAACTTTCATAGGAGCTGCCTGGCAGATGAACAGAACGGGGAGTCATGGGCTGCTGGTATTACAGCGCGTCTGGGCGAATCATCGGACCTGGCTGATCGCCAGTCCCGGGCTATACCTGGCGTGGGTCCTGGGAGGTACCGCGGTATTGATCTTTCTTGTCGGCCGGAGTTGGCGCGGGAAGATCATTATCGCCGCTGCGGCTCTTGAATCCGTGTTGATCGGTTTTTCGATGACCTATTTTCTTGCCTTCCGATGCCCCGATATAGGAGATACCCGTTACCGGTCCCCCCGGGATACCGCGCTCTACCGGCAGAGTGATTATCCTTTCCTCACCAATCTCCCCGCGCCCCGAACCGGGCCGGAAAGAACTACTTTCTATAACAGTATGGTTGATCACATGGCGGCCCTTCACGGGGGTGAATATTTGATGGGCTACTGTTCCAAGCCGCTCGCCCCCCGGCTGCGGGATGCCCTGACCGAAGTCACCGAAGGGTATCCGTATGAACTTATCATTGAAAAACCGGGTGCTCGTTTTTTTCCGAACATGAGTGTGAGGCATATGGTGCTGGAAGAACCCGATCTCCTGCCGGAGCAGTATGCGGCGATGACCGAACTTCCCAATAACAAACTACCCGGTGAGTTGTATGATTATCGATTACGTTTTACCATTCCCCGGGTTTATCTCCAGAACCGGATAATACTCTGTTCCCCGGCTCAGGCCAGATATGAACTAATCAATGGTGATCTGAGAGCGGGTGCATTTTTGGAAGATAGAAAGCATTTGCCGCTCTCCATTCAACGATCCTTGCCGCTCGAGACTGGAGAGGGGAATCGCTTACAGGTTACTGATTATAGATCATTCAATCCCGGTAGTGAAGACTGGGGGATAAAACATTTTGATAATCTGCAGGGCAATAATAAGATCAGCCGGGTTTGGTTCTCGAATCCTAACCGAATGGATATCAATGTTAAAGTAAAAACTCTGGGGATGTTGATTACTACCGATGTTTTTTATCCCGGATGGGAGGTGAAGGTGGATGGAGAGAAGAAGCCGGTTGTACCGGTTAATTATATTCAACGGGGTGTATGGCTGTCCAAAGGAAACCATCTGGTTGAGTGGGTTTTCCGTCCGGCCGCGGTAAAAGAGGGTTTCATTTACTTAGGTTTGGGGTTACTTACAATAGTCGTCCTAATGATTTTGCCGGCGAGCGGATTTAATAAAGAAGATAGTTAAAAAGAGATAGAAGCACCATTGAATCCAGACCAGTGGCCAATAGATGTCCCAGGGCACTTTAAAAGTAACCCGATGAGTTCCTTTCTTTATAATTGTTCCGCTCAGGGCACCGTTAACCCTGATCAACGGAAATTCTTCATCATCAAGAAAAGCCCGTGCCCCCAGATCATAATTAAGGGGTGTCACCAGCAGCGCCGCCCCCGGCGCGGTCACCCGGACTTTAAGTCCTCGGGAGTTTACCATTGCGGGACAGGGCATATTTTCAATCTTTTTCCACGCCTGAATCATTCCCTCAATCGGCGTATTGATCACGATTTGACCTGATCCCATAGTGAGGATTGAGCAGATCTTCTCCAGTTCTTCTTCCTCCCCCCCGTCCACGGCGATTATATTGGTAGTGAGGTAGGCCCCGGTCGGAATAGCTTCAGGACAGGTGTGGTAGAGTCGGTGGCGGTTTTTATACTAGAACCAGTGGACACCGGCATAGTCAGTCCGGTTGAAAAAGTTTTTTTCCATGTTTGTCGGCCGTGTGTTATCCCGAAACTCGGAAACGTATTTCCGGTCGTATGCGGTCAGGTCGGCAACCTGGAGGAAGAGGGGGACCGATACCAGCAGGCAAAAGATCCCGGTCGATCGCCCCTGGCAGAAACGGAGGACGGCGGCGAAACCGACCGCGGCTAGGGCGGAGAGGGAGAAGTTGACCAGGGGAAAGAAGTGAATCCATTTTCGGAAAAGATCAAAGGTCGGCAAGTGGATCAGGAAGAAGAGCTTCGGCACCGGGAGAATAAAATTGATTCTTAGGGCAAGGATGGAAAAGACCGCCAGGAGCGCGAGTAAGGGCAGGCCGGTCCGTGCCTTATAGTAAAAGACGTACAAGGTCACATATAGGGACGGTCCCCCCGTTTCCTGGAGAACCATCCCTTATCCTCGATCTGATTTGATTATTCTATCGGGTCACCGTGACGTCGCCGGATCTTCCATAGTCAACTCTGACCTCCCTTTTAGGTTGTGGTCCAGCCCTAAATCCTAACATAAAACCTGGACCGGTTTTTGGGGGACAGGTCAACAGGTCACCGGCGCGCTTTTGCGTGTCCGGTGGACCGACGGCTTAAGAGAATCGCCTGGGGTTGGTCCGACAAAGTCGCCACGAACTTCTCGAAGATGATTATGATCAAGCAGTACAGCCCAGAACTCTGGAAGAAATACTGGCTTAAAAAGTTGGGGATCGAAGGGAACCTCAAAATCTGGGTTCAGAGCGCCACTGTGCACTCAGGCATCAACTTTTGAACGGTATTAATAATTTGAGTAAGCAGTAAACTGTAAGTGGTAAGCAGCACCAAGATTCCACCGTGAACCGCTAACTGCTGACTTCTCACCATTTACCACCTCTAAGGATTCCCATTTCTTCTCCGTCTCGTTACAGGCAGTCGGGATCATCGAAACCGGGATGGAGAGAATTTACCGTCGTCAGGAACCATAGCTTATTCTTAACCGATAGATAGAAAACAGGGCGCTCTGGCTAATTCGGGTTTAATCTTCGCCAGGGTACCTGGCTGACCGGAATATCTATCTTACCGATTTATCAGATAAAGATGAATAAACTCCTCCAGCTTGATGACGACCTCCCCGAAGGTGCGAATCTTGACCAGGCGTTTTAACCAGTAACCGGGGCGGCCGAAAAAACGGCGAACGCATCTTAACCGATTTTCCGAATGTCTTACCATACTCTTCCGCGCGCCGGTGGTATCATATCCCCACGCTCCTCTCTCCAGCCGACCTTCTTTGATGGCCTGTTTCCGTTCCCGGGAACCGAGCATCGGGATGTAGATGTTAAAAGAGGCGTAATCCAGTTTAAGGCCGATGGCGAAATCGGTCAGCAGTTTCCAGTCGTCGGGGGAGTCGTTCAAGCCGAGAATGAAATCCCCGCAGACTGCCATCCCCAGCCGGTGGCAGCTCCGGACAAAACCGTCGATTTCCAGGGTGTTGATCCGGCGGTTGAAACGGGCCAGCATCTCAGGGTGGCTGCTCTCCACCCCGATGATTACCGTGTGGCAGCCGGAGCGCGCCATCAGGGCCAGGAACTCGTCGGAAACATTTTTCGGTCTCAGGTAACAGTGCCAGCTGAATTTCAATCCCCTCTCTTCAATCCCTTGCAAGATCTCCCACCCGCTGGCTTGGGGCATCCCAAAAGTGGCATCCCCGAAAAATATCTCCCTGACCTTCAACTCCTTCAGAGAGGCCAGCTCCCGGAGCACGCTTTCGGGATTCCGATAGGCGAAGGGTAGGTAAGGAGAGGAGTAGGAACAGTAGGAACATTCGAAAGGACAACTCCAGTTGGTATTGACGATGGTGGACGCGCGATATTTATCAAAAGGCGAGCGCTGATGAGGATTGAGGAAGACCTGCTGCCGGGGCAGGGGCAGATCAACCGGGGATCGTATCTCTATCGGCGGGAGCTCGGCGGCACCCTCTTCCAGGCTCTGAAGCAGTGACAGACTCTCCGATCGGCCATCCGCAAAATATTCGCCCAGGGCGGGATCGAAAGGATGCCGGATGACGGTGACCTCCAGGGGTAAAACCTGCCTGGCGAATTCGATTTCCTGAAATATATCGCCCAGAACCGCTATTCTCAGCCGGGGGAAACGACGCCGGATATTCTGCAATATCGCCAGATCGTTCCGCCAGACGATGGAAGACATCGACATTACCAGAGCGGTGATCCGGTGCCGTTCTATGAACTCCAGGATGTCGGTCAAGCTGGCTTGATGGATAAAACTGTCTATGTAAATGGCTTCTACGTCTTCAGGCACCCAGGCGCTGAGCAGAATGAAGTCAAAAGGCTTCCAGACATACTTGGCCTTGGAGAGCCAGTTGCAGACCATTCCCCGGTACAATTTCTGATCGCTCGGCGGGTTTAAAAAGAGGATTCTACCTCCGGGCTGGTTACGGGGAACCGGCTTGTCGATCTGCGCTTTCAATTGCTCACGATGCCACGAGAGTTAAAGCCCCTTTGATGTCGCTGAGCAGGCGGCCGGCGCGCAAACTTTTTCCCAGCCGTCGCCAGATATAGGGCAAGCGGAAATAATAACCTTTATTGTATTTCTTATACAGCGCAAATATGGTGGCCGCCGGGAACACACTGGTACATGGTTTACCCCCTGGGTCCCCCCCTGCCGCCCTGGAGGGAGGCCGTAGGCCGACCGGAAGGGCGGCAGGGGGGAGCTTAACGAGGCCCAGAAAACTTCTAT
>JAVCDH010000080.1 GCA_030765805.1 Candidatus Euphemobacter frigidus | reverse complement strand
TCGGTCAAGAATTATTTTTTTACAAGCTCTCCATTTGCTATAATCCTTTGTCGTTTTGATACTTTTGGACGTCGATAGTCCTTATGTCAGAATTAGAGGCACTCTGACTTTAATTGGACAGACGCACTTAGAGACAATAAAAGCTTGATTTCTCAGCCCCAAACCTTATTGTGGTGGACTTTTTCACTAAGTGCATCTTTTCATAAATACGGTGACGCAGCGAGGGCGTTGAGGCGCCCGGTCTGCAAGGCGCGAGGAGGGAGAATACTCTAGTAGTATTTGACCGACGAGCAACGCAGCAGACCGGGATGCATCGACGGCCAAATGCCACCGTATTTATGAAATGGTGCACTAAGGAAAAAACTAATGAATAATAACATACCTATCCACAATATCCGCAACATCGGCCTGACGGCCCATATCGACGCCGGCAAGACCACCGTGACGGAACGGATTCTTTTCTTCACTGGCAAACGCCACAAGATGGGCGAGGTCCATGACGGTGAGGCCGTCATGGACTGGATGGTCCAGGAACGGGAACGCGGCATAACGATCACCTCCGCGGCCACCACCACCTACTGGAAGGGGTACCGGATAAATATCATCGATACACCCGGGCACATCGATTTTACGGCCGAGGTGGAACGGTCACTCCGGGTTCTGGACGGCACGGTGGCGCTCTTCTGCGCCGTCGGCGGGGTCCAGCCCCAATCTGAGACGGTCTGGCACCAGGCGGAAAAGTACTCCGTCCCCCGGCTGGCCTTTATCAACAAGATGGACCGGACCGGAGCCGACTTCAAGGGAGTTGTCGGAGAGATTAAGGAGGAACTGGGAGCTAACGCGGTTCCGGTCGTCATCCCGCTCGGCGAAGGAGAAAACTTCCGCGGGATCATCGACCTGGTGGATATGAAGGCAGTCTACTACGACGACGCACCGGAAGGGGCCGTTATTCGTGAAGAAGCGATCCCCGCGGAACTGCTGGATACCGCCCGGAAGGCGCGAGAGGTGATGATCGAGCGGATCAGCGAGCAGGATGATGAATTGATGGAACTCTTCATTAACGGAAAGACCCCGGAAAAGGAAAAAGTAGTCCGGGCAATGCGAAAGGCGACCATCCGGGGCGATATCATCCCCGTGCTCTGCGGAGCGGCCTTTAAAAATAAAGGAGTGAGACGCTTGCTGGACGCCATCGTTGATTATCTCCCCTCCCCGACCGACCGACCACCGGTGATCGATACTCGAAGTGAGAACAATCGCGAGATCATCCGTAATCCCGACGACAACGCGCCCCTGGCCGCGCTCGCTTACAAGATTACCGCCGACCGCCACTTGGGCAAGCTCACCTATATCCGGGTCTACTCGGGAATTCTCCGGTCGGGGAAGTACGTCTATAACTCAACCCGGGATAATGAGCAACGGGTGGGACGGCTCTTTCTGATGCACGCCAATAAACAAGAGGCAATCGAGGAACTTCACGCCGGTAGCGTGGGAGCGGTAGTCGGATTGTCCGAGACCCGCACCGGAGATACCATCTGCAGCCGGGAGCATCCGATCATGCTGGAGTCGATCGAGTTCCCGGCTCCCGTCATCAGCGTATCAGTCACCCCGGAGAGCCGATCCGATCGGGAGAAGCTCTCCCGGGCTCTCTCCCGGCTGGCCGAAGAGGATCCCACCTTCACCGTGAAGATCGACCGGGAGTCAGGAGAGTTTGTCATCTCCGGGATGGGGGAACTCCACATTGAGATCATCATCGACCGGCTGTTGCGTGAGTTCCAGGTCAATGTCACCGTCGGCAGACCACAGGTCGCGTACCGGGAGACGATCATCGGCCCGATTGATCACGAAAAGAAACATGTCAAGCAGACCGGCGGGCGCGGGCAGTACGCTCACATTAAGTTCCGGCTTGAGCCGGGCGGGCCCGGTTCCGGATTCCAGTTCGAGAATGAGGTTAAAGGTGGTCGGATTCCCCGGGAGTACATTCCGGCGATCGAACGTGGTTTCGTCGACGCCATGGCGGAAGGACCGTATGCCGGTTTTCCGATGGTCGATATCAAGGCAACCGTCTATGACGGAACCTTTCACGAGGTCGACTCCTCGGAAAAAGCCTTCCGCTCCTGCGGCAGAGCCGCTTTCATCGAGGGCTGTCGGCATGCCGGCCTCCAGCTCCTCGAACCGATTATGGGTGTTGAGATCACCGCTCCCGAAGAGTATATCGGCACGGTCTCGGGGAACCTCTGTTCGAGACGCGGCAGGATCACCGCAATGGAGACCAGGGCGAAAGCCTCCATCCTCACCGGGAAGGTCCCGCTGGCGGAGATGTTCGGCTACGTCACGGATCTTCGGACGATGACCAGCGGGAGAGGAACCTTCACCATGCACTTCGAACATTACCAGGCTGTTCCCTTCTCACTGGCCGAGAAGATCGTGAGCGAGCGGAAAGAACAACCGGAGCGTCGACATTCCGGATAGCGGCCGCCTTACCAGAGCGAAAGACCGGTCGTCTCGTCGAAACTTCGCGAAGGCGCCTCACCCGCCAGCCCGTGATCCAGCACTCAGCGGCAAAGACAATGGTCCCGGCACAGAGATGCCCTCCCACCACACGCCCATCGCTATCCGCCAGAAGGAGGGTGCCTGAACTTAGGTAATAATCAGTAGTAAAGCCCCGGTTATCGCGTTACCGGAAGGTAATCACTGGAACCATAGTAAGCTCTGGTAATTCCCCGGATAGCCCACAACCCGGAACTGGAACGGAAGATACCGATATCATCGGCATTGTTACCATTATAATCAGCCGGGACGGGTTGATCGGAACTGTTCCCGAAATAGGTTCTGGTGACTTCGCGGATGGCCCAGAGTCCGGAGGAAGGACGGAAGATGGCGATTCCGTCCGATTCATTGGCGTTATAATCTCCGGGGACCGGGGCGTCGAGGACGCTGCCAAAGTAGACCCGGCTCATTCCCCGCAAGGCCCAGAGACCGGAAGATCCCCGATAGATTCCAAAATCTGAGGTCCCGTTCCCGTTGTAATCAGCCGGTACCGGCGCATCCGCGGTGGTTCCGAAGTAAACTCGGGTTATTCCCCTTATCGCCCAGAGTCCGGAGGATTCCCGGAAGATACCGGTATCGCAACAACCGTCGCCATTATAATCTCCGGGGACGACGGTATCGGAAGCCGACCCAAAGTAGGAACGGGTCACCCCCCTTATTGCCCAGAGGCCGGAAGATCCCCGGTAGATCCCGATATCGGACGTCCCGTTCCCATTGTAGTCCCCCGATACCGGGATATCGGATGAACCGCCGAAGTAAGCGCGGGTCACCCCCCGAACCGCCCAGAGACCGGTTTCCCCCCGGAATACAGCGATATTGGAGGTCCCATCACCGTCGTAGTCGCCGGAACTGAGGACCGGATTTTTCGGGAGCGCGGAGCCAAAGAAGACGTAAGCGTAGCCAGTGGGAGTGGTGGTATCGTTGGAAGCCATGTAGATATCGTCGACATCGTTTTCATCTATGTCGGTATCGCTGATTGATACGATCTCATCCCCGGAGGCGGTGAAAGACCAGAAGCAATGAGAGAGGTCGTAGGAATAGAGTGACCTATCCAGGCTGGTCTCGAAATAGGGCATTACCTCTCGGCCACTGTGGTCGTCAAAGCTACGGTAACTTACGGAATCCACCTCATCGGCGAAACTCCGCGCCCCGATCGTTCCATAAGAAACGCCATTATCCTTCAGCAACGCGATATGACCGCTCCCCCCAGTGGAGGAGATTACCCCCAGGTCATCATTGCCGTCACCGTCGATATCGTAGAAATAATCTAGGTCGGTGATCGGCCCGGGGGCGCTATAGCTCCATTTCAACACCCCGGTATAGTCCACCACGTGGGCAGAACTTCCCAGATATTTATAGTAGGTGGGGATCAGTTCATACATACTATCGCCGTTAAGGGTCGCGACGGCAAAACGACCGGATGATGTCTTGCTCCCGGTATCCGACTGATAGGAGAAATGCCCGCCCGGGACCAGCAGGTCAAGATTCTGATCGTACACGTAAAAAGTCCAGGTGTGGGTTGGATCGCTGTAGGTGCCGGCCAGGATGGCGACTTCCTTAGCGCCATCGTCATCCAGATCTGTATATTCCAGATCGTCAACCGATCCGCTCACGGCGACCGATGCCACCCATTCGGTTCCGTCGGAGGCATTGAGGAGATAAACTTTACAACCGGTAAAAATGCCCCAGTCCACTGTTCCGAAAGCGATCCGATCTGCATCCATATCCCATTCCGCCCCCCTCTTTTCGATTGTCCCATCCGTCGGAAAATTCCAGGTAGTGTTGAATCCGCTCCCGTTGAATCCAAGAAAACCCTGGATTTTGAGAGTGTAAGGAGAGCTGGTACAGGTGATCAGCGCGATGTCATTGTTTCCGTCTCCGTCGAAGTCATAGCTTGTCGTGTAGGAATCGATATCCCGGCCCAGGTTCGCGGTATCAAGAATTGAACAACTATCAGAGAGTATCTCCATCTTCTGATTCAGGTAGATGGGATAGGGTATGATCTCTTCGGTCCCGTCGCCATCGAGATCTTCATAACAGGCGGAGGTAGGCGACCGGTCCCCGTCAAGATCGGCGGAGGTAAAATTACGGGATCCCAGTAGCACACCGGCCGGGGTGAATACGCTTATCTGCCCCCGGGGGATAGTGGTATCTCGAGAGTATACTATGACCTCCCTCGTACCGTCCCGGTAGAGATCTTGAAAAGATATAGAAGAAATATTGTCGGTTGCGGGCCCCGACCAATTGAAGTTGCCGTTGTGATCAAGCACGTAGAAGGTGTTGTGGTCTTCCGGCTCAATGATTATTTCATTGCTTCCGTCATTATCCAGATCATAAATATCCACATCGTCAATCCCGCAAGTAGCCGAGGTCCAGCTTCCCAGCAGCGCTCCCTCTCGGTTGTGTACATAAACCCCTCCTTCGGTGTTATCGCTGTTCCGAGTGACCGAGACGATCTCATCTAAAATACTCAGATAGGATTGGTAGAGGTCATCGACCCCTCGGGGGAAGGTGGCACTCCAGACCAGGTTCCCCTGCCAGTCGTAGTAGTAGGTTTTGCCCTAGGACCAGTCCGGGTTTTTGGTCCCTACCACAACCGCGTCCTCCCCACTGACGGTATCAACATAGATATCGGTAATAATCTCGCCGGGATACGTAAGCGGACCCCAGTTCTGCTTGAAGGCCAGGTCCGCGCCGCGACTCAACCGCCCGGCATACTTGCTTCCTCCGGAGATCAAAGTAACCTTGCTGCAATCAAGCCCGCTACCCTCCAGTTCGATGAGTAGCGATCGAAGTCCGGAAATGACCACCGTCTCCCGGTCAATCTTTTCGACCGTAAATCCGCCCGGGATAATATCCTCCACACAAGATTTGAGTCGTTTCTCGCTTAATAGCTCGAAATCGGGGGGCAGTTCAACACTCACTAGGACCCGATCGAACGCGGATTCTTTTTCACTCCCGGATAGACACTCCCGTACCGGTAAAACACCAAACAATAAGCTTACGATTGCCGATAAAACAATAACTCTTCTCATATCCTGCCTCTCTTTATTCTAAAATCTAAAGTTTCCCCATTTTTTCATGTTTGCTCATCAATCTTCTTTAACTTTTGTATCAGCTTTGAGTGGCTTACTTTCCTGAGTTGTTTGTCTCACACCAAAAAAGGTGTCCAGTCCAGACTGCAATTCATTCTCATTAAGGCAACCACTCTTATCAGTATCTAATCTTTCTATCCATTCTTTGGCAGATCGGGAATATATCAAGCCTCCCTTAACAACTTTGAAAGTATCCTTGGTTTATATAACTAACCCCGCCAGGGTTCAAACGGCTCTCCCTTGAGCGCGGCCACGATCCGTCCGGCAGCCTTCCCGTCACCATAGGGATTCCGGGCCCGGGCCATCCGCTCATACTCGCGCGGGTCGAAGAGGAGCCGGTTCAGTCCCGCTTCAATCCGGTCACGATGAGGCCCCACCAGAAGACAGGTCCCGGCGGCGACCCCTTCCGGCCTCTCGGTCACGTCCCGCAAGACCAGGACCGGCTTGCCGAGGGCGGGCGCTTCTTCCTGGACCCCGCCGGAGTCGGAGAGGAGCAGCCGGGCTCCATTCATGGCATGGCTGAAGGCGATATAATCGAGGGGTTCGGTCAGAATGATATTGGAAAGACCCGACAGGATCTCGTACGCGGGGCCCGCCACTTCGGGATTGGGGTGGACCGGGTACCAGAGGAAAATCTCCCGGTGCCGGGAGAAATAATCCCGAACCGTCGCGAAGACTTCGCGAATCCGATCGCCGAAGATCTCGCGGCGATGGCAGGTCATGAGAACGTACTCCCGCCCCTCCGGAATTGGGTGGGGGGGAGATTCGGTCCCGTGGAGAATATAAAAAAGAGCGTCGATCACGGTATTGCCCGTGATAAAAATCAACTCCGGCAGGATTCTTTCCTTGAGCAAGTTATCGGCGGCGCTCGCGGTCGGCGCGAAGTGATATTTCGTCGCCAGGGCGATCACCCGCCGGTTGAACTCCTCCGGGTAGGGGGCGGAGAGATCCCCCGTCCGCAGACCGGCTTCAATATGGCCGAAGGGAATCCGGGCGTAAAAACAGGCCAGCGCGGTGACCATGGCCGTAGTGGTATCACCCTGGGCCAGCACAAGATCGAAACGGTGGGCAGAGAGATATTCGGTCATCCCGGCCAACACCCGGCCGGTGAGTTCGGCCAGCTCCTGGCCCGGCCGCATCAGGTCAAGATCAGTATCCGGGGAGATAGAGAAGACCGCCAGCATCTGGTCAAGCATCCGGCGGTGCTGGGCCGTCGCCAGAACCCGGGTCTGAAAAGATTTCGGCTCAAGGTTCAGGGCATGAATAACCGGCGCGATCTTGATCGCTTCCGGTCGGGTTCCCAGCACACAGAGCACTTTAGTAACGGACATCGATGACTCCTTTGGAATATCCTCACGAAAATACCACAATTCATCCCCGGTGGTAAAATGAAAAAAGGAGTATCAGAATAGACTCAATTTAGGTGACAGAGGACCGATTAAAAAAACCTCCTGCCACGGGTGTTTTTCTGATATATTTAAAGGGATTGAAAAAGGTGCGGAGAAACCATTATGCTGAAGAAAGAAGACTTCCGGATAAAAAGTCTGGGGAGACCGTCGGTCGTCTCCCCGATTAAATTTTCGACCATCCGCGGTGATGGGATCGTCAACTTTATTGAAGATAATGTTACTATCCCCTACTGCATTAAATCGGATTGCGATCCTTCGACCCGAGACTTTGCTTTTGAATGCGCCGGGCCTCGGAAGATGATCTTCTTCAAACCCAAAGAGGTAACCGCCGGGATCATGACCTGCGGGGGGCTCTGCCCCGGTCTGAACGATGCCATCCGCAGCATCGTTATGCAGCTCTTCTACAAATACGGGGTAACCAAAATCCTCGGGGTCCAATTCGGCCAGAAGGGACTCAACCCGGAGTTCAAGCATAAACTCCTCAAACTTACACCGGATGTTGTTAAGGATATTCACATTCAGGGTGGATCGATCCTGGGGACCTCGCGGGGGCGCGTCGATCCCGAGATCATGGTCGACTCCCTAAAGCGTCACGGCATCAACGCCCTCTTCTGCCTCGGTGGGGACGGGACCCAGAAGGGCCTCCATGAGATCTATCGGGTCATTAAACGGCGGAAACTCAAGATCGCTACTATCGGCATCCCCAAGACCATCGATAACGATATCAGTTATAATTACCGGACCTTCGGCGTCGATACCGCGATCACCGTCGCCCGGGCCGCCGTCCGCTGCGCTCACTCCGAGGCGGTGAGCGCCTATAACGCCATCGGCCTGGTCAAAGTCATGGGACGGCGATCGGGGTTCATCGCGGCCCTGACCACCCTGGCCGCCAATGACGTCAACTTCTGCCTGATCCCCGAAGTCCCCTTCAAACTCCAGGGAGAGGGAGGCCTGCTCGACGCCCTGGAGAAGCGCCTGGACCGGAGGCATCACTGTGTCATCGTTGCCGCCGAGGGCGCCGGCCAGGACTTACTGAAGGACGAGGCGGCCGCCGCCACATACGACGCCTCCGGCAATATCCGCCTCGGCGATATCGGTTTCTTCCTGAAGAATACCATTATCGAAAACTTCAAGGAGAGAGCGATCCACATTGACCTGAAATATATCGATCCCAGCTATATGATCCGGAGTGTCCCGGCCAACGCCAACGATTCCATGTTTGCCGCGGAACTGGGCCGGCTGGCGGCCAACGCCGCCATGGCGGGAAAGACCGATATGATGATCGGGTACTGGCAAAGCTATTTCACCCATGTCCCGCTCCCTCTGGCAATATCGAAACGGAAACAGGTGGACCCGGAAGGGGCTCTCTGGCGGGAAGTCCTCTCCACCACCGGCCAACCGGTCTTGATGATCTGAAGTTTATTCGGGTTAAAGAGAATAACTCTCTAAATAGGCCGGGACGACGGTATTAAAACCAAGCCGGTCACGAACCGCCCGGGCCAGAGATTGGGACGCTCGTTCCTCTCCGTGAATGACAAAGAGCCGGCGGGGAGGTTCTTTAAAGCCCGAGATCCAATCCATCAACTCATCCCGGTCGGCATGAGAGGAGAAACCGTTTATCTTCTCAATCCGGGCCCGGACCGGGAACTGCCTTCCCAGGATGCGGACCTCCCGGGGGCGTTCCAGGATAACTCTCCCCAGTGTTCCCCGGGCCTGATACCCCACGAAGAGAACCGTACTCTCCGGGCGGGTAATGTTATTCACCAGGTGGTGCTTGACTCTCCCTCCCGTGCACATCCCCGACCCGGCCATGATAAGAGCGCTTCCCCGACGGCGGTTGATGGCTTTCGACTCCTCGGTGGACCGGGTCATCTTCAATGCCGGGAATAAAAAAGGTGACCCGCCGCCAGCCGCGCCGGACAGGTTGACATGGTCGAGATACTCCGGGTAAGAAGCATAGACTTTCGTAATATCGATCGCCATCGGACTGTCGATGAAGCTGGGAAGCCGGGGGATTCGTCCCTCTTCCAGCAACTGCTTGATGAAAAAAAGCAGCTCCTGGGCGCGTTCGATGGCAAAGGTGGGAATGATGATATTTCCCCCCGCCGCCGCGGTCTCCGTAATAACCTTCACCAGCGTCTCAACCGCCTCATCCCCGCTCTCATGGAGCCGGTCTCCGTAGGTGGATTCCACAAAGACATAATCGGCCGCCTCAATGAGATCCGGGTCATTCAGAAGCGGGTTGTTCCGGCGCCCGAGATCACCGGAGAAGATGAGCCGCTTCCGCTCCTCCGATTTACCGATCCGCAACTCGACGATGGAAGAGCCGATAATATGACCGGCATCGTGAAAGACCACCGTGGCCGTGGATGAGATCTTTCGGGGCTGGTAATAAGAAACGGTCTCCAGTAAAGGCAAAACCGCTTCCGCGTCCTTGACTGTATAAAGGGGGATCTCAGGATAGGGCCCCCGTTGTCTCTTTTTCTTATGCCGGCGTTCTTTATAAGCGGCGTCCTCTTCCTGGATATGGGCCGAGTCCAGAAGCGCCACCCGCGCCACCCCCGCGGTCGGCGGGGTGCAGAAGATCTTCCCGGCGAATCCTTCCCGCACCAGTTTGGGCAGGTACCCGCAATGATCGATATGCGCGTGGGTCAGAACCACCGCGTCAATCTCGCCCGGGTTGACCGGGAAATCCTCCCAGTTGCGATAACGGAGATCCCGTTCCTGGAAGAGGCCGCAATCAACCAGCAGGCATATTTCGCCGGTGCGCACGATGAAGCGGGAGCCGGTTACATTCCGGGCTGCTCCTAAAAAGGTAACCGTTATCATCTCTTCCTTCTCCTCTCCGCCTCGGCCTGCCGGAGCACACTCTCTCTGGTCTTCCGGATCTCCCGGAATCGATTCGGCACCACCCAGATCCCGTTATACCGGTCGGAGAGAAGATCTTTTCCGGGGTAGACCCGCCGGGCCTGGTCGATCCAGCGGAGGGCTGTCCCAAAGTCTCCCCGGCCGGCTTCATACTTCCCTCTTTCGTTCAGCATGAACATGTAAGCGTGGCGGACGGCGTCGGCATCCTTGTGGGGGTATCCCAGCTCCCGGTAGGAGAACTCCCGGTACGGGAACTCATCAGGAACTTCCCCCTCCCGGTAGAGCCTCCAGCATAACCCTTCCGGGATCCGGTGATAGCCGGGATGAAAATCCGGGTGAAAGGCCGGGTTGAACTCCGAGGTGATATAGATCGGCCGGTGATCGTAGTTGTGGGAGATGATACTGAAGAGCATCCGGTAGTACTTTTGATCGAGGAGCCGGGGATCCGCAACCTCACCCCGGTTGAACCGGTCGAGGTAAGCCCGGTAATCTTCGATCTCCCGGGCCGATCTCCGGTATAGCTCCGGGTGGTGATATTTCAACTGGTCACAGTACCACCCCTTCTGAAGCCCGTGGTTGGGGAGGACCAGGACATCATCCCGGAAATGCTCGACATTTTGATAATAATAGATCGGGTGGAGGATAACCTGGCAGTCCAGGGCAAAGAGAATGGCATCGGGCTCGATGGCGCTGAATATATTATGGATGTAATCCTCCACAAAGTAGTTATCTCTCTTATCGACCCGCTGAAAATTCAAGAGCAGCGCCGGAAGCGCGATAATCACCACCATGATAACCTCCGGCCAGACAATCCCTAACTTCCGTTGAATCAAACGGAACAGGCCATATATCCCTACCCCGCCATAGATCAGAAGAGAGATATAACCGGGATTAAAATAGAATATATTATCTCCCACGTTATAGGTAGCGGCATAGAGAACGGCCGGGATGAAGGCGGCCAGGATAAAGAAGAAGTACTTTTTCGACCGGCGAAAGATCAGGACCATCCCCCAGAGAATCAGGGGAACCGGGAGGTACCCCACCCTCCGGGGAAACCGGAGCAAAAAATCTCTAAGTGTCTCGCCCTCCGACTGGTGGGCGAAGAGACGGCTCTGAAAATCAGCGACGGTGAGGTTATCCCACAACGCCCTTAACGTCGTGGGCTCTCCCCACATGATACGTGGCCGGCTCGCGGCCCGGATCGGGAGATAGAGGTAGAATGATACTCCGATCAGGACCGGGAGCATTACCAGCATGATTCTGGAGAGGGGGGTCTTCTGGGAGATATACTTGACCAGGAAGAGGAATAAGAAGGCCGGGAAGAGAAGCCCGGTGGTAAGATGATTGGCCAGGCTTAAGCCCAGGACCAGAAAGAAGAGCAGACCGGCCCGCCTCTCCTTCTCTCCTCTCGCGGCTTCATAACGCAACGCCAGAAAAAGCAAGAGGATGGTGAAGAAGCCGTGGAGAGAGTATACCTCCAGGGTGGTTCCCGTCTCCCAGAAGACCGCCGTCCAGCAGAGAAGCAATCCGGCGGCGGCCGCCGCCAGCCATTCCAGGACTTCCCGAAGAGAACCGGCGGGCCCTTCTTCCTCCTTCGGCTTCCGATGCTTCCTTGATCTTCTCCCCTTCTTCTTCCCGGCCTTCGTTAGCGTCTCCGCGGCGGCCGTTCCCATGCTCAAAAAGAATTTAATCAAGACCGCAAAGAACCCCGCTCCCAGGGCGGCGAAGAGGGCGCTCATAATATTCAGGCGGGCGATGACGGTCTCGGCGATCGGGAGCCGGGAGAAGAGATGCCCGATCAGGGTGAAGAGGGGATACCCGGTCGGATGGGCGATCCCCAGCGTAGCGGCGACTGCCGCCAGTTCACCGCTATCGATAAAATCAACGGTCGGCGTCAGAGTAAGGAGATAGGTGGCAAAGGCGATAAGAAAGACAATTATCGGAGTGAATCGTAAAAGTTTAATCATGATCATTCTTCTTGGGCGCCTTGATCTCGGCCCTGATCTTCTTCTCCAGTTTTCCTTCTTCTCCAGTTTCGTATTGCCGGATTAAGGATTATCTTTTATAGTTCACGAAAAATCAAGCCGGAGTTTGTTAAACCGGATTAATTTTCCGCCCATGAAAGACTATTTAACCATCGTTCTTGTATCAGTCGTATCAATCACTTTACTGGTCCTTCCCGCCGGCGGAGTTGCCGCCCGGGCCCGGATTCCGAGTAAGACCGATACTCCCTACCGGGGAGCGATCGTCATCCGGGCGGATACCGGCGAGACCCTTTTCGAGAAAAATAGCGATACGCCCTGCTACCCGGCCAGCATTGTCAAACTGATGATGCTCCTTATCATCCAGGAGAAGATCGAGAAAGGGTTTCTCCATCTCGATGAGCGGGTGGTCTGCACGGCCGAGGCGGCCCGGATGGGGGGATCCCAGGTCTTCCTGAAAGAGAACGAGATCTTCACCGTCGAGGAACTCCTCTACGCCCTCATTATCCAGTCCGCCAATGACGCCGCCGTGGCCCTTGCCCTTCATGTGGCCGGCTCGAAAGACGGCTTTGTCGAGATGATGCAGGAGAGGGGCCGGGAGCTGGGGATGAAGGAGACCGAGTTCCACTCCGTCCACGGACTCCCGCCGGGGAAAGGCCAGAAACCGGACTTCAGCACCCCGCGGGATATCACCATCCTCTGCCGCGAACTGCTCAAACACCCCGCGATCCTCCGCTACACCTCAACCCAGGTCCGGGGCTTTCGGGATGATAGTTTTGAGATGCGGAGCCACAATCCTCTCCTGAAGAGCATGGAGGGCGATGGTTTGAAGACCGGCTTTTTCCGGGCCGGAGGCTTCTCGATCGCGGCCACCTCTAACCGCGGGGGGATCAGGCTGATCGCGGTGGTAATGGGTTCCAAGAAGAAGGAGGAACGGAATAACGCCGTCCGGGAACTTCTCGCCCAATCCTTCTCTTCCCTCCCTTCTTCTGCTTCGGGTAAAAGGCACATTCAGCCCGCATTGAGAAAACAAAAACAGACTGTTGCCAGGCGGGAACCAGCCCCGGCACAGCTAAAAGAAGTCGACCTTCCCGAGGACAAGCTGGTGGAGATAAAGAAGACGGGAGGAGGTTTCTGGAAGACACTTCTTTTGATACTTATCTTCCTCGTTCAGGCCGCCTTCTTCTTCTGGCTCGGACGCCGCAGCCGCCGGGAAAAATCCTCCGGATATCTCCCCAATATTCTTCAGAAATAAACACCGACCCGGCAGTCAAAACTCACAGTGGTTAATCCTGATCTTCCAGGACCTGGCGCTGCATGGCCGTGAGGTACTCATCCAGCTCCTCGATGCTCTCGAAGATCTCCTCTTTGGGGAGAGCGTAGATGATATCGAAGACCTTTTTGATCTGGGGAGGGAGGTTGACCATCATCAGTCTCCCTCCGATCCTCTTCAGATCCTTTTTAGTTTTGATGAATACCCGCACTCCCATACTGCTGATATACTCCACTCCTCCCATGTCGAAGATAACGACCCGGGGATCTTTCTCCAGGATCGCGTCAACTTCCTTCTCCAGAATGGGCGCGGTACCGGTATCGATTGAGCCGACCGGCATCAGTGAAAAGACGCCGGACTCTTTTTCTCTTACAGTAACTTTAAGTACCATCTCTATCCTCCTTGTTTATTTCACTTCCCTTCCGTGAACCATCGGCACAAAACGGACCGGGAGATCATCCTCGATCCTGACCTCTCCCCCCTCCTTCCGGCAGATCACCAGCCGCTGGAACCGGGCGCCCAGGGGAAGGATCATCCGCCCTCCGTCTCTGAGCTGCTCGATCAGGGCCCGGGGGATCTCTTCCGGGGCGCAGGTCACGATGATCTCGTCAAACGGGCTCCGTTCCGGCCACCCTTTGTAACCGTCACCGGCCCGGACCTGCACTTTCCGATAGCCCTGTTCGGCCAGAACACGACGGGCGTGCTCCGCCAGTTCCGGGATGATCTCGATGGTGTACACATCGGCGCCCAGGGCGGCGAGCACCGCGGCCTGGTAGCCGGAGCCGGTCCCGATCTCCAGGATCTTCTCTCCCGGCTTTACATCCAGCCGCTCCGTCATGTAGGCGACGATATAAGGCTGCGAGATTGTCTGCCCGGAGCCGATCGGACCGGGGTAATCGCCGTAAGGGTCGAAGGTGTCACGGTACTTCTCCGGGATAAAGAGATGGCGGGGAACCGTGCTCATGGCGGCGATCACTCTCTCATCATTGATCCCGTACCGCAGCAACTGCCGAACCATCCGTTCCCGGGCCCGGTTCCGGTCCCTCTCAGGGATATTTACCGGCTTGCCTCCACAGGAGGCGGCAAATATGACCGGAATCAGAAAGAACAACCCAACCGGCATCATCTTGATTTCTTTCATTGTGTGCATCCCCCTCCCCGTTTATCAGCGGATTAATTATCCAGCTCTTCCCGGAATTTTTCAATCTCTTTCCGCCACCGGGGCGCGTAATCCCCCCATCGACCGCCGGATACGGCTTCCGACGCTCTTCTCAATTCCTCGCGGGCTTCCCGAGTCTGATCGTCTTCCTGCAGGGCATAAGCAAGAAAGAGGTGGTTCTCCGGATGAAGCGGATACTCCCGGGCGGCTCTCCCCAGCATCTCGAGAGCCAGCTCCAGATCACCGACCCCGGCCGGCCAGGCGGGAGCACGGAGGTAGAGCATCCCCAGCACCCTTAAAGGTCCCCCCATATCCGTTCCCGGCTTCTTCAACGCTCTCAGCAGCGCGTCCTCAAACCGGGGGACCTCACTCACCGCGGTGAGCCCTTCTTCCTCGATCAGGAGCCCCAGATGAGTTCCAAAATAATAAGCGGATAGAGGATCGTCTCCCTCACCCCCGGCCCGGGCCGCCGCCTCGTACCCCTTGCGGACAATCTCCGACTTTCTTTCTTCGTCCTTGATCAGTCCGGAGAGGAGAAGCGCGCTCTTCGAGAGGGTAAGGGCCGCGTCCCGGTTCGACCGGTCCATCAGGTAGGCACGCTGGGCCAGTTTGAAGGCGGCCAGGTGCTTGTCAAGCGGGGCGGAATAGGTAGAGTACCGGCTCGCCACCTCGATCATCTCATCCGGATCTTCGGAGTCGGTGAGCTCCTCCACCTCCACCGCCACCAGGGCCGGCGGGCTCTCCGTGGGGATTGACGCGCAACCGGTCAGGACCAGAGCCGGCAGAACGAGAATTAATCCGAATTTTGCAATCAGCGTGTAAATTTAAAGTAACACCTTGTTAGCTATTGAACTTTTGCTCCGGTGAGATAAACCCACCGGGGGCTTTCTTGCTGTTGACCGAATTGCAGCTATTGAACTTTTGCTCCGGTGAGATAAACCCACCGGGGGCTTTCTTGCTGTTGACCGAATTGCAGCTATTGAACTTTTGCTCCGGTGGGATGAACCCACCGGGGGCTTTCTCACCGGGGATGTTTGATCATTCAGAATCCCCCTTCTCTCCGTATTTTTTAATAACTTCATTCAGGGAACCCGGTTCTATCAGCTTAAAACCGGTCAACCCGAAGGATTTGAAGGCGGCGGCCCCTTCTTCGGACTCCCCCATGGCCAGGAGGGCCTCAAGCAACCGTTTCTTCAGCTTCCGGGTGGCGGGGGTATCGACCATCATCAGTCCCACGTCCGGAAGAGCGGGAGATACATAAACCACGGCGATCTCGTTGAAGAACGGCAGGCTCTTCAGGCTGTTGTACTGGACCTCATCCAGCAGCACACTATCAAGCTTTCCCTTCAGCAACTTTCGGATCGCGGAGAGCGGCCGCGCGGTGGGCTTGAGGATGAATTCGGAACGGATATCCACCAGGTTATTAAAGACTATCCGGTTCAGAAACCGGGGGTTTTCATAGAGAGTGCTCCCGGAGATAGTCTTTCCTTTTAGTTCATCCAGCGTTCCGAAAGCCCCTTTCTCCACCACCAGGTAGTAGCGCTCGGAGGGGCCCGCGGTCAGCTCGATCCGGGCCAGGGGAATGAGACCGAGGGCTTTCCTCTGGGAGAGATAAAAACCGAGAGAACTGATGATGAAGGCGTCCCGATTTTTATCCAGGTAATCGAGAGCGGTCTTCTGTTCGGTGAAGTAGCGGCCGGTGACGAATTCCCCTCCAATCCCGACCCGGGCGGCGATAATATCGATGAACTGGCCGATATACTTCTCCACTTTCTCCAGGGAGGGCCCGCCGGGAAAAACAATAGCCATGTTTAATTTTTCTTCTTCCGCTAACGCGGGAGAAGAAAAAATTAAATAAGAGAGGCAAACGATCACAATTCTTCTCATTGAAATTCTCCGGGATATCATTATTTAAATTTATCACGGGGTCTGTCATCTTTTAAATAGATCAGATCGATTACCGCCGGCAGGACGTAAAGGGCCGCGATCAGTGATGAGATAATGCCGATCAATATGACGATCCCGAATGAAGCGACGCCTTGATGGCGGGAGAAGATGAGGCTTACGAGACTGGCCATCGTGGTCAGGGCCGCGAAGGCCACGCCCCTCCCTGATGTCAGGGTCGCGGCAAAGGCGGTGATCTCCGGGTTCTCCATCCAGCGGCGGACAATATGAACCCCGTAAACAATGCCGAGACCGAGGAGGAGGGGTAGTGCCGGCATCGAAGCGAAATCATAGTTCCGTCCCAGCAGGGACATGATCCCCTGCACCCAGAGCATCCCCACGCCGAGGGGAATCAGGGAGAGAAGAACCGGGATAATCCGCCTGAAATCCAGCAGCAACAGGACCAGAATAATGCCGAAGGCATAAAAAAGCGCCTGGAGAAGACTGGAGACCATCAGGCGGGAAGTCAGCTGATGAGTCACCGGGAAACCGGTGGCGGTCGGCGCGATCTCTTTCAGTTCCGCGACAAACCGGTCCAGAAAGTCGACATCCCAGATCGAGCCGGTGGGAAAGACATACGCGGCATAGTTGCCCCGGGAACTTTTAAATCGATCCAGCAACTCCGGCGAGAAGAAGTCCTCGGTAATCGGGGTCGCGTTCAGCCACTCTTCCGAGAGGTTCGAGAGATACTCCAATCCCTCAAAGAGAGCCTCCTCAAACTTCCGGGTTTTATCGAGCGACTGCCCTGCTTCCTCGGAGGCCAGAAGAAGCTCGATTGAATCGATCTCGGTTAAAATCTCTTCAATCCTTGATAAGATTTCAACCTGGCCCCCGGCAAAGGCAGCTTCCTGGACATCCTCCATCCGTAATCGCAAGCTGTCGAGGAGTTCCCGGTAACCGGCGACGGTCTGAGCTTCAGAGTCAAGCCGGATCCCAATCCCGGAGAGATAAGGACGGTAGGCGGCGATCAGCCGCGCCTTCTCCTCCTGGTGATCGGGGATGAGGTCGGAGAGAGAATCGACCCGGCTGACCGTGGGGAGGGCCTTAATCTTTTCCACCTTCTGTTTTAACTCTTCAAGATCTCCGGCTATAATCGTAGCGCAGGTCATCTGAAAGTCGCTCTCATTCTGCATGCGGAGCTGATAGACAGTCGATTCCGCGCCCGGCGGGAGCAGTTTCAGCGCATTGAAGTCAAAATGGAGACGGGTGACGGCAAAGATACCGAAGGCACACCCGGCGCCGGCGAGCAGGACGATAGCTACCAGAACCCGCCGTTCCCGCTTTCCGGCGGTCACCTTCAACACCCATCGCAGATCGTAATGACGTGGTTTTATTCCGGTCTTCAGCAAAAGGCTCGGCAGCAGCAGCAGCGTGGTAAAGAGGACAACCAGGACCCCCATCCCCGCAGTCAGCCCTAATTCGGAGAATCCGACAAAGTCGGTCCAGCCGACCGCCAGAAAAGCCAGACCCGTTGTCAGGCCGCCGGTGAGAACGCTCCGTCCGGACGCGATCACCGCGACGCGAACCGCTTCCTCTTCCGATTGACCCCGGTCAACTTCTTCCGCGGTCCGCCGGATCAGGTAGATCCCGAAATCTATCCCGATCCCGAAGAGAACAGCTAAAAAAGAGGAGCTGACCAGATTGAGACGGCCGATGGTCAACGAGATCAATCCAACGGTAATGATCATCCCGCATCCCAGCGGAATAATGGCCAGAATGATCTTCTTCCCGGACCGGAAGCCGATGATCAGAATCAGGATCACCAGCACCACCGAGATCGTGGTCGATTTGACCAGATCGGCGTTAATGGCCTCCACCTCGGTGAGCGCGTGAGCGGGCATCCCGGTAAAGGCCACCTTGACGGCGGGGCGCAGGGAAGGATCTCTTTCAAAGACCCGGTCGCAGGCGCGTCGAACCGCCCGGACAAACGGTCTGATGAATGTTATATCGTCCGAAGTCGAGGTCGGCCGGACAAAGAGGAAGAGCATCCGCCCGTCGTGGGAACGGAGATAGCCCCGCGACGCGATCGGGGTCCCATCGAAGACCCCCGCGTTTTCAAGGAGGGGGAACCAGTCAATCCCGTTCCGGGAGGGGTTCTCCAGCCGGCGGCGCCATTCCCGGAAAAGCCCCAGGGGAATCCGGAGGGCTTCGGAGGCTGCCGTCGGATCAAGCCGGATGCCCGGGAGCTGGTTGTCGAAGCCTTCTTCAAACAATTCCAGGATCTCCGGGAAATTTTTAAGTCCGGAGATTCGTTCGATCAGCGGCTGATACTCTTTGATTCCCTCCAAACCTTTTTCGAGCAGTTCCTCCGGAAGGAAGAAAGGAGCTTTTTTCAGTAGTTTTGCGAGATCAATGCGATAGAAAACACTCCGAATGTATCTTTTTTCATTTTTTATCTCCACGGCAAATTTATCCGCGGAAGAAACAAGAATTTCCGGATCTCCATCCAGAACTACCACCAGATCATCGGCGGCTCCGAACTCTTCAAGAAAGGCGAGGAAGCGGGCCTGTTCCGGTTCTTCCGGAGAGACCAACTCATTATAGGAGGAAGAGATGGTAAGGCCGGGGATGAAGAGGGCGAAGAAGACTGTTATCCCGGCCATGATGATAATAACCAGCCGGCCATGCCGCCGGGCCAGATCATAGAATAGTTTTAAGATCTTTACTTCCATAATTCACCCTCTTGAGATAAGAAGCCAGAGTGTATCAAATAGGGAGATAAACGGGTAAGATAATTGTTATTTCCATTGTCTCGGAACACGCTCGTGTTAGAATCTGATCTTTGAGCCGGGCCCGGCTGTTAAACAAAAAATCTTATGGATATACTATTAAAAGAAGGAGTCCTGTTTGTAGTCAGCGTGGTCCTGGCCGCCTACTGGCTGATCAAGTTCGTCATGATGCTGCGCCGGCTGCGGGCTGATCCGGTCTTATCGACCGAGCCGGTCGAGACGGACGTGTCCCCGCTGATCTCAATTATTATCGCGGTCCGGGACGAAGAGAGGAATATCAGGGACTGTATTCGCTCTTTCCAGGATCAAACCTACACCAACTGGGAGATGATCATCATCGATGACCGCTCCAGGGACCGGACTACGAAGATCATCGAGGAATTTCAGAAGGATGACTCCCGAATCCACCTGATTAAAAATACCGAGGAGCCGCCGGCGAACTGGAGCGGCCAGGTCTACGCCAACGGCAAAGGTGTCAAAGAAGCCCGGGGAGAGTGGCTCGTCTTCACCGACGCCGACACCCACCACCACCCGGCCCATCTTCGTTCGGCGTTCGCTTACTGCCTGGAGCATGATGCCGTGGTCCTGACGGTCCTGCCGGGACAGATCTGCCGCGGCTTCTGGGAGAATACCGTTCAGCCGTTTATCTTCTGGCTCTACTGGGACTACTTCCCTCCCCTCTCTCTCAACCGCAAAGAGAACAAGCGGGCCGGGGCCAGCGGCACCTTCTTCCTGGTCCGGCGCGACGCCTACCGGACCATCGGGGGATGGGCCAGTGTCCGCAACACCATCCCTGATGATGTCGCCTTCATGGAACGGGCCAAAGCCCTGGGACTCTCCGCCCATCTGGTTATCGCCACCCGGACTCTCGGGGTCAGAATGTATCAAGGACTCACGGAGACTTTTGAAGGCTGGAGCCGGTACATGTTAAGCGGAGCTAACAATAATGTCCTCATTGTCTTCTTGGAAATACTTTATTCCGTGGCCTTCAATTTCTTCCCCTTTCTATTCCCTTTCTTTATCGGGCGATACCCCTGGTCATCGATCCTGCTTGCTTTTACCTCGCTACTGATCGTAATCATCAGGTTCGCGATCAATCGCCTGCTCGGGATTACGGGAGGATGGGCGCTCACTCATCCCCTCGCATCCCTCATGCTGGTGGTCATATCCCTCAATACCCTTTATCGGAGGATTGCCGGAAAAGGAGTCAAGTGGAAGGGAAGAATCTATATGGAAGAAGGAAGAAGCATCTTCTGGACCGGGAAAGAGTACCGGCTAAAAAAGTGACTAAAGTGGAAAGTGAACTAAAGTGACTAAAGTTAAAGATCACTTCCATTAAAAATTCGGCCTCACCCTTCCAGCATTCCTGCTTCTTTAAACCAGGAGAGAGTGTCCGCTATAGTTTCATCAATCGGGCGCGGACGGTAGCCAAACTCGAGGTCCGCCTTCCAGCACGAGACATGCCGATGGCGGCGAAGAGCCCGCAGCCCTTCCGGGGTGAAGAGGGGACGGGTGCCGGCGACGCGGGACCAGCCGACGGCAAAGGGAGCCGCCGCCCGGCCCAGCCACATGGGCGTGATCAGTCGGGTCACCGGGTGGCCGGCGACCTCTCCGATTATCCGGGCTAATTCCCGAAAGTGGACCCAGTTTCCTGAGGCCAGATACTTTTCTCCGGAGCGCCCCGACTCCGCCGCCGCCAGGGCCATTTTTATCACGTCTCGCGCGTCAACCCAGTTATATCCGCCATCGATCAAGGCCGGCATCCGGTGGTGACAGATATCCAGCAGCACCTGTCCCATCCGGGAAGGCTTATAGTCATGGGGACCGATCACACCGGTGGGAGCGATTATGATCGCGTCCAGACCCTCTTTGATGCCTCGCCGCACTTCCAGTTCACCCAGTGCCTTGGATCGATCGTAGGCCGGGACATCGGGATCGTCCAGGACCAGCCTCCCCGTCTCATCCACGACACCGTCTTTGAGCCTTCCGGAGATAGCGTGAATAGAACTGAAATGCACCAGCCGTTCCACGCCACCGGACAGACAGGCATTCACCACGTTACGGGTTCCCTCAACATTGGTTCGATAGACCATACCATCCCGGTCGCCGGTGATCGAGATCCGGGCGGCCGAATGATAGACCGTCGCCGCGTCCGCGAACGCCCGGCGGAGAGAGTCGGGATCTAAAATATCACCCGGGATCAACTCCAGATCTAGCCCCTCCAGGGCCCGGCGGTCACGGTGGACCAGAACCCGCACCCGTTCCCCTTGCTCCAGCAGCGCCCGAACCAGGTTGCCCCCAAGGTGGCCGGTGGCCCCGGTTACCGCGATTATTTTTCTTTTTCCGTTCATTCCAAAATGATATAAAATTTAGCTTCGCAACTTATTTGAACCGCAAAGACGCAGAGAACGCAGAGAAACATAAAAGGTAAGCTTTCAGTGAACCACGTCCTTGCTTCGGAATTTCTATAAGTTCGTAGTGCAGGACTTCAGTCCTGCACTACAAACACAAAGGAACGGGGTTTACTGAAAGCTTACCATAAAAGTATGTCTATTAAACTTGATAGTATAGGAATTTGTTATGCTGTCGACCTAAAGGTCGACGGCTACGACATCTTCGTAGTCGCGGACCTTCAGGTCCGCTAAGCTCTTTATATTAATAACAAGAAAGAACCAATAATTAACTTACTAAATTGTTTTTTAATTTTACTTTGCGTTCCCTGCGTCTTTGCGGTTCAATTCTTGCGGTGTGATTGTATTTACAAGGGAGAATGAATTCTTTTTTTTCGCTAATTATACCGGTAACAGTCTTTCTCCGGTTCTTGATCCCGACCCCGATCCTGGCCGCTGAGATCCCGGGCCGGATTGAACTGGCCCCCCACGAGTGGGCAAAGTACCGTTGCCGGCTGAAAGACAGCCGGAATACCCGCTGGGAAGGCACCCGGATCACAGAGCGCCAGTCGGTCGGTCCCCCGCCTCGCTACAATATTATCTACCGGGAAGAAGGACTCTTCGGCGATGAAAACCGCCACGAGCGCCGACTCGGCGAGTCCGCGTTTGAACTCGTCGATGGACGCCTGAGACCCCTCACCTCCCACGCTGAAATCCGTGATGGACAGAGCCGCATGATCCGGACAATGGAGGCGACTTTCGACTATGCCGGCAAAACCGTCCGGACCAGGATCGCATCCCCTCCGAATGACACGATCGAAACCAAAGAATTCGATCTGGAGGGCCCGATGATACCGGGCTATGAAATCTGGCTCTTGCTGCGGGGTTTTCCATATCCCGGGATGGTACGGGAGGGCAATGAATTAACGTGTGAGATCCTGACCGGGAAGCCGGCCTCCTACTCGATTCTCTTTAAACACGAAGAGATAGAAGATGTCACGACCCCGGCCGGGACCTTCTCCTGCCATAGATTGCGGCTGATCCCGGATCTGGGGATCCTGACCTGGCTCGGAAAGCTGATAGCCCCGACCATCTATCTCTGGTTCACGGTCGAACCACCCCATAACTGGATCAAGTATTCCGGTCCCGAGAGCGGACCGGGTACACCGGGTGTCGTTATCGAGCTGGTGGAATCCGGAAAGAAATAAAAAAACCAGAAAAAATCATGGACGTATTTTGCGGATTCTATTATTATTCCCCCCTTCCCCGGAACTTGATTTATAAAGATAGTTTGTAATTACTCAGGTTCAGGGGTTCATGGTTCAAGGTTATAGAGTGATGAAGATTGAACAGTTTGAAGATATTGAATTGCGCAAGGCAACAAACCGTGAACCGTGAACCTTGAACCTGACAACCTGAGTAGCTACTAAACGACAACAACTAATGTTTTAAAAGGAGGAGCTATGGACGTCAGAAAAACGTGTCATGGATTATCAGCGCTTCTGCTGGTAGCCGGCCTATCTATATCGATAGCGCCGGGGCTTGACGCGGGAGGGTATGAATTCGGCGGCCTGGGGGCACGGGCCACCGCCATGGGCGGCGCCTACATCGGACTGGCCGACGACTGGACTGCCAGTTACTGGAACCCGGGCGGACTGGCCCAGCTTACCGGCAACGGAGTTGGGATCGACATCCTTTCACCTCATCCCACCGTCCGGGGGAGCAATTCATTCGCCAACCTCCCTCCCTCCCCCCAAACCTACGAAGAGTATAAATTTACCAAGGATATGTTCATTAACTACAGTGGAATGGAGCCGGATCAATTCAACAAGACCTCGACTACTTACCACTTCTACCAGCCCCAGGGCGCCGGATGTTACATTACTCTCCCCGAGTTCACTCTCGGTGTGGCCGTCTATTCACCGATGGGTTACTATTCGGACTGGAATGATACCGTCCCTTACGGAATGGGTTCCATCTACGCCAAGAACTACCAACGCCTTATTATTATAGAGACCCAGTTCACGATCTCCCGGGAGATCATCCCCAATTTATACGCCGGGGCGGGAATCGCGCTCCTCTATGATCGGATCGATCGGGAGAGTGAGAAGGATGTGGCGGATTCCGGGATCCTCGATTATGACTACGACTTTGACATGAAGAACGACGGTTTCGGCGCGGAGGGGACGTTCGGATTGCTCTATAAGATCTCCGATATGTTAAGCGTGGGAGCGGTCTACCGGACCGGAGCGACCGTTAAGTTAACCGGGAAGACCACCAGCAGCCTGACCTTGATCGGGGCGAACGAGGAATCTTACGACACCTACAAGTTCCGCCATCCTCCTACCTGGGGAGTCGGAGTCGCTGTCAGGCCGATCCTGGAGAAGTTGATCCTCACCGCTGATTTCCAGCAGACGGTCTGGTCCACCTATTGGACCAATGTCCAGTATGATAATCCGGGCACTCTCCTTCAGAGCTCGTCTTATGACGAGGATTGGAACAACTCCAATCGCTACCGGGTCGGCTGCGAGTATATGCTGAAGCCCAAGTGGGCTGTCCGGGGCGGATTCTTCTATGATGAGTCCCCTCTGCCGGCCAAAGCGGTCAGCCTGGCTCACATTGCCGACGTGGACCGGAAGAACATAACCCTTGGTACGGGGTTTGAGGTAGCCCAGGGGTTGACGGTTGACGCGTTGGGCGCTGTCGCCTGGGGAGATCGGCACGCCCGGGGAGCTAAGTTCGAGCAGCGGATCTGGGCGCTGGGGCTGGATCTCACCTACGTATTTTAACCCTTAGCCCGGACACAAAAAGCCCCGCGGATCTTCAACTTCCGCGGGGCTTTTGCATATTCCCCTATTTCTTTAACTCCGCGCGAACTTCTTCCAGACGCCCGGCGCTTCCCAGTACCTGATTCTTATGGGCGATGTACTTAGCGTACTCGGCCATGAAGATCTTGCCGGGGGGGCGGAGATCAAAGTTCTCCGGATCGTCCCTAAAACTCTCCCGGTGAACACGACACCAGACGAGGCGGCCGTCGGTATCGATATTGACCTTGGTCACGCCCATGGTGGCCGCCCGGCTGATCTGCTCTTCATCAACTCCCCTGGCTCCCTTGAGGCGGCCACCGGCGGCGTTGATCCGGCGCACTTCGTCCTGGGGCACCGAACTGGAGCCGTGCATCACAATCGGGAAGCCGGGGAGGAGCTCCTGGATTCCCTGGATGATCTCGAAGTGCAGCCCTAGGGAGCCGGAGAACTTGTAGGCCCCATGGCTGGTCCCGAAGGCACAGGCCAGGCTGTCGCAACCGGACCGTTTGACAAACTCTTCCGCCTCTTTGGGTTCTGTGAGATGAGCGTCCGCCTCACTGACTGAGACATGCTCCTCGACCCCCCCCAGGGTTCCCAGTTCCGCTTCCACCGAGATCCCTTTAGGGTGGGCGGCGTCTACAACCCGCTTGGTGATGGCAATGTTCTCTCCAAACTCCTTGCTGCTGGCATCGATCATGACCGAACTATAGAAGCCGCTCTCAATGCAGTCCAGGCACGACTCTTCATCCCCGTGATCCAGATGGACGGCGTAGATTGCTTCCGGGAAGATCTCATCGGCCGCCCGGATCATGGCCTCAAGGAGTCTTTTGTCCGTGTAAGAGCGCGCGCCTTTTGAGATCTGGATGATAAAGGGCGCCGAGCTGTCAAGGCTACCGCGGAAGAGACCTATGATCTGTTCCGCGTTGTTGATATTGTAAGCGCCGAGGGCGTACTTGCCATAAGCGTGCTTGAATAAATCTTTGGTTGATACGATCATAATGACTATCCTTTTTTGAGTTTTCGGTTATAGCCCTGCAATGGAATAGACAATATCCGTGATCACGCCGGCGCCCTCCAGTTGAACGAGGATCGGGTCGAGTTCACTTGGCGAGGCGGCCAGGAAGTAGGTGAAACCGCGCGGGCCCGACTTGACCAGTTCACTGGTCAGAAATGAAGTCTCCCCCGCCACGTCACGCGGGGTCAGCTTCCGGGTGGTCCGGATAATGGCCGATTTCCGCAGGCTTTGCGATTCGTAGAGATGTTCCTCTAAAGACTTAACCTTGCTGAGCCGCTTGACCTTGCGGACCATGATATCCTTTTCCTCTTCGCTGCAGTGGAAGGTCATGACGACGCTCCCGTCGATCCCGGCCTGCTTTTCTATCCCATGGCCGACCACGGTATCGATGCTGATCCCCTCGTTACTGAAGGCCGAGGCAATACTGGTCAACGCGCCAGCCCGGTCAAAGACATGCGCCCGGAAGACCCAGTGGCGTTTCTCCTTTTTATTTTTATTCATGATATTGTTTTCTCCTTCCCGGTGGGCGATAAGATCGCGCGCGGCGGCGCCCCGAGAGAACGGCTGCCACACCGGTCGCCAGCGCTTCCATCTCGAGAGAGCCTTCAAAGATCATCACCGGCGCCAGTTGTCTGACAAGGCTCCGGACACCTGAACGTACCCGCTTGTTTCGGGCCAGTCCGCCGGTCAATACGATCGCCTCCACATCACACCCCGCGGCCACGAACATCGCCCCGATCTCTTTCGCAACTTGGTAGATCATCGCCTCAATTATACGTTCCGCCTTTCTATCGCCGTCGGCAATCCGATCTTCAATCACCTCCATGCGATCTTCACCCAGATACGACCGGAGGCCGCCCCGTTCGGTTAGTTCTGCGATCAGCTCATCTTTGGAAAACCGCCCCGAGTAGCAGATCTCGATCAACTCCGCCATTGGCAGGCGGCCGGTTCTTCGGGGAGTAAACGGCCCTTCTCCGAGGAACGCTATTGTATTGTCCACCATCTTCCCCCCTCTGATCGCCGCAACTGTTATCCCGCCGCCCAGGTGGGCGACCACCAGGTTGATATCTTCCAGCGGCCGCCCGATCTCACCGGCGGCCCGGCGCGCGGCCGCTTTCACGCTGAGAGCATGGGCGGTGGAGCGGCGGACGACGCCCGCGTAGCCGGAGACCTCGGCCTCCAGGGAGAACTCATCGACTACCACCGGATCAACAATATAGGCGGGAACTTTGAACTTCCGGGCTAGAGCCGCCGCTACCGGTATGCCGAAATTGCTGGCGTGCTTCTTCTCCGGTCGGTCGAGTACAGCCGAGACGATCTTTTCGTCCACCACAATCCGCTTGCCCCGCTGCTCTGCTACGGTATAGACACCTCCGGCTAATTTTTTCACCGGTCGGGGAAGAAATCCCCCCCGGGCGGCGATAGCGTCGATTCGCCGGACACCCCATCCGCGAATGATCTCACCGGCTTGGCGGGCCAGATCAGCGGCGATCTTATCGCCTTTAGCCCGGCTCCCGGCCGGGGGAATCAAAGCGGCGACCTCGGTCGAGTGAAGAGCGTGGTCGCCGGAAAACAAAGCCATCTTTATTGAGGTGGAGCCCGGGTTATAGACCAGGATCCGGGGTACCTTACCGGCGGTTTTTTTTGCCGGGCGGGGGTGGGCCGCCTCCCACCGGCGGACCCGCTGGGCGAAGACGCTGCAGAGAGCGATCGAAACCAGGCGTGTCTCCAGTGTATCCGAACGGGAAAGAATAATATAGGGAAAGGGAAAGCCAACGGTAATGCCGGCCAGCGAAGCCTGGCCGTATTTATTCAGCGCGGCAATAGTCTTATAGAGAACATTGGCGGTATCGATCCCCGGGCAGACCAGGATGTCCGCCCGCCCGGCCACCTCCCGTCCGGCTGGATGGGAAGGCAACCCTTTCATCGCCACGGACTCGGGATCGGTAGCCAGGTCGAAGGAGAGAGGACCATAAACAATCGCGTCCGGCCATTTCCGTTGAGAGAGTTGGGCTCCCAGGTAGGTGGAGGGAAGGGAGGGGATCTGCTTCTCGTTAGCCGAGAGGATCGCCACCCGGGGGCGCTTGATCCCCATTACTATCTGGGCGAGATCGACCGCGTTGTCGATCAGGTCAACCATCCGGCCGAAGTTACAGACGGTCGTAAACCCGGCGTCGGTAAGAATCATCGGACGACCATCGGAGATCGGCGCGGCGTCGAAGATAGTCGCCAGGCTGACTGTTGAACGAACCGCCAGGGGTCGGAGGGCACGGTTTATGACCGGGGTGGAGATATTGCCCTTAAGCACGATATCCGCCTCACCGGCCTTGACGAGGTCAACGGTAATTGCGGCCGTCTCCTCGGCGGTCCGGACCGCCACGATATTCTTCCTTCTGATCTCAATCCCTATCTCATCGATAGCACTGACAATCGCGTCTCTATCACCAACCAGGATAATCCGATCGACAATTCCGTGATCCCGGGCCGCTTCGACCAGCCGCAGATCTTCCAGCCGGTCACCGCCGGGTATGACCACGGTCGAAGGGGGAAGTTTCCCGGCAATAGCCACCAGGTCGGCGACCGACTTCAATATACCCGGGTCATCTTGATTTCGTCTTTTTCTGTCCGGCCGCATAACGGCTCCTTGATTCTTAGTTACAAATAATACGAAATAATAACACCACCTCCACCCCAGGGTAAATATTTTTTATCAAATAATAAGGGGCGGTCTGGATTATTGAACTAATTTTTTGACTGCTTCCGGTTATCTGATATAGTTGAACAATTAGTTCAATAATCAAGACCGTTCCCTATGATTTATCTTATTGTTGTTTCTTTGATCTGGGCTTTCTCCTTCGGATTGATCAAGACCTACCTGATCGGGAGCCTGGCGGGGGTTGACCCTACCTTCATCGCCTGGGCCCGGATGGCTATCGCCCTGCCGGTCTTTCTGCCCTTTCTCCGATTGAAACGAGTGCCCCGACCGGTCGCGGGGCGGTTGTTCATCATCGGGATCGTTCAATACGGACTGATGTACATAACTTATCTCCAGGCCTTCCGGTACCTGGAGGCGTACCAGGTCGCGCTCTTTACCATCTTCACGCCGCTCTACGTAACCCTGTTCCACGATCTCCGCACGCGGCGCTTCCGGAGTCGGAGCCTTCTGGCGGCGGCCCTGGCGGTCCTCGGCGCCGCGGTCATCACCTACCAGAGAATCGGCCGGGATGGGATTCTGACCGGGTTCCTCTTTATGCAGATCTCAAACCTATGCTTCGCTTACGGCCAGATCGAATATAAGCGGCTCCGCCCCGCCTTCGCCCATCTCAAGGATCACCAGGTCTACGCCCTCCTTTATCTGGGCGCGGCGGCGGTGACCGCCCTGGCCACGACACTGACCGGGGGGTGGGGAAGCCTGGCCGGGCTGGATCTTCAACAGGCCGGCACGCTCCTCTATCTCGGTGTCCTGGCATCCGGTCTTTGCTTCTTCTGGTGGAATAAAGGAGCGGTGCTGACCGATGCCGGGACACTGGCGGTCTTCAATAACTTGAAGATCCCGCTGGCCGTTACCGTCTCCCTGCTCGTCTTCGGAGAAAGTACGGATCTTCCTCGCTTGATGCTGGGGGGGGGCTTGATGATCTTCGCTATCTGGATTTCCCGAAGGCGATAGGACAGAAAGAAAGCAGGTAAAAAAATTTAGTTGTTTAAAAGTTTTTTTGCCTGTATTGTTACTATTCCATCATCATGCTAATTTGCTCAAGGTGAATCAATAAAATTATTTATTATTTAAAGGGGGATCAGAATGAGCAGAATCGCGTTTATTTTTCCCGGCCAGGGGTCACAGTATGTCGGTATGGGAAAGGATCTTATCCAGACCGAGATCGGGAAGAAATTATTTTCTCAAGCCGACGAGGTGCTGGGGTTCTCTCTGAGCCGGCTCTGCATTGATGGCCCGGAAGAGGATTTAACCCAGACTTATAATACCCAGCCGGCCATTCTTGCCGTAAGTACTATTGTCTTCGAAATCCTCAAAGAAAAAGGAATCAAGCCGGAGATGGTGGCGGGCCATAGTCTGGGGGAATACAGCGCTCTTGCCGCCGCCGATTCACTATCCTTTACTGAAGCCGTACAGTTGGTGAGAATCCGCGGTCAGTTGATGTACGAAGCCACTAAAACCATTGAGGGGGGAATGGCCGCCATCATCGGTCTTTCCGCCCCGGCGGTAGAAGAGATATGCCGGCAAGCGAGCTCCGCCGGCATCGTTCAGGCGGTAAACTATAATTCCCCCGTTCAGATAGTTATCTCAGGCGAGAAAACCGCTATCGACAAAGCCATCGAGCTGGCCCAGAACCAGGGCGCGAAGAGAGCCGTTTCCCTGCCGGTAAGCGCCCCTTTTCACTCATCCCTGATGGACCCGGTAGCGCAAAAATTCCAGCCGGAACTGGAGAGAGTGGAAATTAGAGATACTTCAGTACCGGTGATAGCCAACTTCACCGCCCAGCCCGAAACCGAAGCGGAAGAGATCCGCCAAAATCTTATCAAGCAGGTCAATGGTCCCGTGCGCTGGTCCGACTCCGTTCAGTCCATGATTCTCCAGGGAATTGATACTTTTGTCGAGGTCGGTCCCGGTAAAGTCCTGACCGGGCTGATGCGGAAAACCAACCGGGAGGTTGCCTGCAGCCCGGTGGAAAGACCGGAATCAATCGATGCTTTGGCTGATAAACTCCGGCAGGGTTAGTTCAGCAATAACTGAGAACCTTACTTTTAAACACCGGTAGAGAAGAAAGGAAGATCATGAATATAAATAAATACAAGGATCTCCGCGAGCGGAAGGAAAAAATTATGCTCGGGGGGGGAGAGGCCAGAATCCAGAAACAACACGAAAAAGGGAAATTGACCGCCCGAGAGAGGCTGGCGCTTCTGTTTGACGAAGGGACTTTCGTAGAGATGGATGCTTTCGTCAAGCACCGGTGCGTTAACTTCGGAATGGAGAAGAAGGAGATACCCGGTGAAGGCGTGGTTACCGGTTACGGTCAGGTAGACGGAAGATTGGTTTACGCTTTCGCCCAGGATTTTACCGTTATCGGCGGTTCCCTGGGAGAGATGCACGCTCAAAAAATCTGCAAAGTCCAGGATAACGCTCTTAAAGTGGGCGCGCCGGTGGTGGGAATAAATGACTCCGGAGGAGCCCGGATCCAGGAGGGAGTGAACTCCCTCCGCGGGTACGGGGATATTTTTTATCGAAATACCCGGGCTTCCGGGGTGATACCGCAGATATCGGTAATTATGGGTCCCTGCGCCGGAGGGGCGGTTTACTCTCCCGCCCTGACCGATTTTGTCATGATGGTGGAGGGACCCAGCAAGATGTTTATCACCGGACCCCAGGTGATCAAGGCGGTCACCGGGGAAGAGGTCTCGGCGGCGGAACTGGGAGGGGCGATGACCCACAGCAGTGTCAGCGGGGTAGCCACCTTTATCTCTTCTAATGATGAAGAATGCCTGGCTCAGATAAGAAGGCTGCTAAGTTTTCTTCCTTCCAATAACACCGAGGTCACCCCTCCGGCGGAGAATGACGATGACCCGAACCGGCTGATACCGGAACTGAACACCACTATCCCCGACAACAAAAACAAGCCCTTCGACATGAAAGATGTAATCTCCCGGATAGTCGATCAGGGGGATTATTTTGAATACCAGCCGTATTACGCTACCAATATAGTTACCTGTTTCGTCCGGATGAACGGACGGACCGTTGGGGTCGTCGCCAATCAGCCGAAATCATTGGCCGGATGCCTGGATATTAACGCTTCGGATAAAGCCGCCCGGTTTGTCCGGACCTGTGACGTGTTCAATATCCCCATATTAACAATCGTTGATGTGCCCGGCTTTTTGCCGGGCATAAACCAGGAATACGGGGGCATCATCCGGCATGGAGCAAAATTGCTCTACGCGTACAGCGAAGCGACCGTGCCGCTGGTAACTCTCATCGTCAGGAAAGCCTATGGCGGGGCTTACATCGCCATGGGTTCCAAACACCTGGGAGGAGATATATCTTTGGCCTGGCCCACAGCTGAAATCGCGGTGATGGGTCCCTCGGGAGCGGCCAATGTCATCTTCCGAAAAGAGATCAAACAAGCCGATGATCCGGCCGCCATGAGAATTGAAAAGATCAAGGAATACACGGACAAATTCTCCACCCCTTATATAGCGGCGGAGCTGGGTTATATCGATGATGTAATCGATCCGGCTGAATCACGGATTCGGCTGATCAATGCCTTTGACATGCTGGCTTCAAAACGGGAACATATGCCGGCCAAGAAACATGGGAATATTCCCCTCTAAGTTTTAAAACCTTTTTGATTAAGGTCTAACCAAACCATGACAATGTTCGACAAATTTATCAGCCCCGAGTTGCTCGGTCGGATGCCTCTGGTGGAGAAGATAAGCGCCTCCCTTTTTCTTACCGTACTGGGAATGGTCATAACTTTTATCATCCTGGCGGTGGTCTGCTGGTTCACGATATTGCTCTCTCGAGCCTGCCGGAAGAAACCGAAGAAGGAAGACTTTGCCACTCTTATTCCCATTCCCGGTCCTTTAAAAGAAGGCGGACGGGAAGACGAATCATTAATTGCCGCGGTTATTTCAGCGGCGATAGCGGCCGGCCGAGAAACAACCGGAAGACACTTGCGGGTAACAAAAATAAAAAGAACCATCGACCACATTCCCCAATGGGAAAGAGTAGGCCGGATTGAGCAATTACTAGAACGAGGAGAACGGTAATGAAAATATTTAAAATAAGAGTTAACGGGAAAAGTTATCAGGTTGAAGTGGAAGAGGAGGGAACCTCGCCGGCTTCGCCGCCAAAACCGGTCCTCCCCAAATCACCGCCCCCGGTTCAGGGCATCCCTCAACCCGTGGCAATGCCTACCTCCCGCCCCCCGTTTCCGAGCGGTTCTAAAGCCATGGTTAACTCACCCCTGCCGGGAACCATACTCGCCATCAAAGTAACGGAGGGAGACGCGGTCACCCGGGGACAGACTCTTGTCGTTCTGGAAGCCATGAAGATGGAGAACGAAATCCCGTCACCGGCGGACGGCAAGGTCAGCTCGATAAAAGTTAAAAAAGGCGATTCAGTCAGCACGGGCGATCTCTTGCTGGTCCTGGAATAAACCGCGGAAGCCAATGCTCTCCATGAGCTTCCTGCCGCCGGGAAAAATATCATGCTTGAAATGATTCACACATTTTTACAGAGCATGGGATTTATGGGACTGAGCGGCGGCCAGGCGATAATGATCGGTATCGCCTTTCTCCTCTTTTATCTGGGCATCAAGAAAGGGTTTGAGCCTTTATTGTTAATCCCGATCGCGTTCGGGATGTTCCTGGCCAATCTCCCTTTTGCCGGGATGATGGACCCCGGCGGCGGGAGTGGAGAAGCGGGAGGATTGCTCTGGTATTTTTACCTGGGAAACCGGCTGGGGATCTGGCCCCCGATTGTCTTCGCCGGGATCGGCGCCATGATTGATTTCGGGCCGCTGATTGCTGAGCCCAAGTCCCTGCTTCTGGGGGCGGCGGCTCAATTTGGCATATTCGCCACCTTCTTTGGAGCTATCCTGCTGGGATTCAATGGGCAGGAGGCCGGCGCGATCGGCATTATCGGGGGCGCTTCCGGTCCTATCTCTATCTGGTTGGCCAATAAGCTAGCTCCCCATCTTCTGGGCGCGATCGCGATCGCGGCTTACTCCTATATGGCGCTCGTTCCCATTATTCAGCCTCCGATAATGAAGGCGTTAACTACCAAAAAAGAACGAAGAATCAGAATGGAGCAACTGCGGCCGGTCTCCCGGACTGAAAAAATACTATTTCCCCTCATGGTAACCCTGGTAGTTGCTTTAATTGTTCCCCCGGCGGCGACATTAATCGGCATGTTGATGCTGGGAAACCTGCTGAAAGAATCACTGGTAGTGGAGAGATTGAAGGCCACGGTCTCAAACGCGTTGATGAACATGGTCATGCTTTTTCTCGGTCTCGCGGTGGGAGCCTGCGCGACAGCGGAGCATTTCTTAACCCTCCAGACGATCATGATCATTATACTGGGGTTGCTCGCTTTCGCGGTCGGAACGGCAGCGGGGGTCCTGCTCGCCAAGCTGATGAATAAGATCTCCGGAGGCAAGGTGAACCCCCTGATCGGCTCAGCGGGGGTATCCGCGATCCCGATGTCGGCCCGGGTCTCCCAGAAACTCGGCCATGAAGCGAACCCCTCGAACTTCCTTCTCATGCACGCGATGGGTCCCAATGTCGCCGGGGCCATCGGGGCGGCGGTGGTGGCCGGCGTGATGCTGGCATTATTCGGTTAAGAAATGTCACCAACAATATTTTTCGAGGAAAATTTTCAATGAGATTGAAGTATTTATTCAAGATTCAGAATATCATCGATAACGAGATACGGAGAACGTGCCAGCAGGACGGACCGCTTCTCGACCGGCAACATCTGATTAAAACCCAGATCCTCGCCCTGGAGGTGAAGACCGGTGAACTGGCCAACTTAACGAAATGCTATAAGTATCCCCGGGAGATGAGGGAGGTGGACAAGAGGAAATTGATTATCCGCTATGTTGAATGCTTCAAATTCCTCATTTCCATCGGAAATGACAATCACTACAACGTCATTAACTTCAGCGTGAAAGAACTGATCGACTCCGTCACCAAGGAACCTCAGGAGACTATCGTTGATATATTCTTATCCCTGTTCGACAATATCGCCAATCTTAAAAGAGACCTCTTTACGGAAAATTACATCTCGGGTATAAATGTTTATATGACGATCTTTAAGGAGCTTGTTCTGCTGGGGCAGTTGCTGGGGCTGACATTCGAAGACGTGTTCGACTATTACGATAAACTCTACCGGGATATGGTGCAGACAAGCTGAATCGCCGGCAAGTTCTTTCTCCATTAATCCTTAATTCGCTCTTCTCATCTCCTATGCCAATGGTCAGGAATGGATAATGACGGAAGTAACCGCGCTTTTTTTCGAGGGGGAGTTGCGGGCCCTTCTTCAGCCCGGCCACTTCGGTATTCCCCTGCATTTTTTTCGAACCATTGATTCAACGAATGATTTTGCCAAGAAAATAGCGGGCCGGGGCGGACCGGAAGGAACCCTGGTTGTCAGTGAAGAACAGACCGCGGGACGGGGAAGAATGGGGAGGAGCTGGATCTCACCGCCCGGGACGGGGATCTGGATGTCTCTTCTCCTCCGGCCGCCGTTCCTTCCTTCTCAGGCCCCGCTGATAACTTCACTGGCCGCGGTGGCGGTGGCCGGGTCGATCAGACGGGTTACGGGCCTTCCCGCCGGGATAAAGTGGCCTAATGATATCATCATCAACGATAAGAAGGTGGGCGGAATTTTAATCGAACTAAGCGCCGGTGAGAGATTCGTCAAATATCTCATCGTCGGAATTGGAATAAACGTAAATACCGAGGATTTCCCCGAAGAGATCCGCGAACACGCGACATCTCTCCGCATCTCCTCAGGGCGAAAAATATCTCGAATGGAGATCCTGATCTCGGTCTTGCGCGAACTGGAGCGATTATATTCGGCCGCGCTCCTGAGCTTCGACTTCAAGCCGATCCTGGAAACATACCGTTCCTGGTCGGCCACCATCGGAAGACGGATTACCGCTACGCGGTCCGGGCGGGAGTTCTCCGCCCTCGCCCTCGATATCACCCCGAACGGCGGCCTTCTGATCGAGAAGGATACCGGCGGGATTGAGGAGATTATCTCCGGTGAGGTTCAACTGATACGACCGGCTGAGTCTGTTTCGGAATTACAATAATTTGGAGTGCGGTAGCTTGCTACCGCGATTACACGAAAAGCGCAAGCAAGCTTGCGCACTCCAAAATAGCGCCGAAGGCGTTAATTAATAATGTATAAGTACTTTCTGAGCGTAAAATCATTCTTTCATCATGTCTCTCTCTTCTTCAAGGAGATCAAGGTCTTCGCGCTGATCGGGAAGAGCGGGACCGGCAAGAGCTTCCGGGCGCAATTGGTCGCGCAGAGGTTCGGAATCGATATTATTATCGATGACGGCCTGGCTATTAAAGACCAGAGAATACTGGCGGGAAGATCGGCCAAGAAGGAGCAGCGGCAGTACACGGCGGTTAAGACCGCCCTCTTCTACGACGAAGAGCACGCCCGGGAAGTCATCGACAGCCTGAAGATAGAGGACTTCAAAAAGATCCTCATCGTCGGCACCTCCGAAAAGATGGTCAGAATAATCGCGTACCGGTTGGGGCTGCCGGAGCCTTCCCGGGTCATCAGGATCGAGGACATCGCCACGGAGGAGGAGATCGATGCCGCCTCTCGCTCGCGTAAGGTCTCCGGCAAACACATCATCCCGGTTCCGGCGATCGAGGTCAAGCGGGAACTCTCCCATATTTTTCTTAATTCCGTCCAGGTCTTTCTGAAGCGGAGTCTCTTCTTCTGGAAAGGAAACAGCACCTTTGAAAAGACGCTGGTCCGTCCCGAGTACAGTAACAAGGGTACGGTGAAGATATCGGAGAGCGCCGTCAGCCAGATGGTGATCCACTGCGTGAAAGAGTATAACCCCGAGCTCGAGATCATGAAGATCGTCGTCGCCCGGGAGGAAGGAGCGTATAATCTGGAAATCATCATCCGGGTGCCGTTCGGAATGAGGATCAGCGGGAGAATCCACGGCCTTCAGCTCTTTATTCTGGAGAGCATCGAACAGTTTACCGGCCTGGATCTGAATGAGGTCAATGTCACGGTCGGGGCTATCGCCAAGCCGAAAAAAAGAGGCTGGGGTTTACTCCGGTCCTCGTCCAAAGAAGAAAATGACACATAAGGTCTACCTCGATCAGGCCGCTACTTCAACACCGAAGACGATGTCATCTATCTCCGTGATGCGCTTTCTTAATTGGAGCGCGAGTTTGGAGGCAGCTAAATAAATCTTGCTGAAATCCGCTAACTTTAGCAAGATTGGTGCAGTTCGCCGTAGAGAATCGCTCAATTTAGGTTAAACTGTCAATGCGTCGGGTGGGAGGTACGACCACCCGACCGGGAGTATCACGATGGATAAAACCGAACTTTATGAACTACTGGAATGGTTTGATAAAAGCACCCTTTCGGAGATCGTGGTCGAGAAGTCCGACACGAAGGTGGTGATGAAGAAGGGCGGGGTTCTCCCTGGGGATGCCCCACCCCACCTCCCCCCGGCGGAAACACTCATCTCCGATGAGGCGCCGAAGACAAAGGAAGGGAATGAAGTGATCACCGCCCCGATGGTAGGGACTTTTTACCGGGCGGCGGCGGCGGACGCTCCGCCTTTCGTGGAGACCGGGATGAAGACAAAAAAAGGGGAGACTATCTGTGTCATCGAGGCGATGAAGGTAATGAATGAACTCGAGGCGGAGTTTGACTGTGAGATTATCAAGATCCTGGCCCAAAACGCTTCCCTGGTCGAGTACGGCACCCCTCTCTTCGAGGTTCGGATAGATGATTAAATCCTTACTCGTGGCTAACCGGGGCGAGATCGCGGTCCGGATCATCCGGGCCTGTCATGACCTCGGGATCCGGGCGGTCGCGGTTTACTCCGAGGCCGACCGCCACGCCCTTCATGTCCGGCTGGCCGATCGCGCAATCTGTATCGGACCGGCCGCCGCCCGGGAGAGTTATCTCAACGGGGGTAATATAATCTCCGCGGCGGTCCATGCGGACTGCGACGCGGTTCACCCGGGGGTGGGATTTCTGGCTGAGAATTCGGAGTTCGCCCGACTGGTAACGGCATCGGGGTTGGAGTGGATCGGCCCCGCTCCCGAGGTGATCAATCTCCTCGGAGACAAAGTGAAAGCCAAGAAGATGGCCCGGGACCTGGGAATCCCGGGAATCCCGGGAGCCGAGATCGAGACTGAGGATCCCGCCGCCGTACGGGAGTCGGCCGCGAGGTTGGGTTACCCGGTTATCCTTAAAGCGGCCGCCGGAGGCGGGGGAAAGGGGATGCGCATCGTCCGGAAGGAGGAGGAGTTGGAGAACCTCCTCGTGGTCGCCGCCAATGAAGCCCGGGCCGCCTTCTCCGACGGCGTTCTCTACCTCGAGAAATATCTCGAAGATCCCCGGCATGTTGAGATTCAGATCATCGCCCTCCCCGACGGCTCCGTCCGCTTGCTGGGGGAGCGGGACTGTACGGTCCAGTTCAACCACCAGAAGCTGGTCGAGGAGACCCCTTCGCCGGGGTTGACGGAGGAGAACCGGAGAGCGATGGAAGACGCCGCGCTCACCCTCTTCGGAAAACTCGGTTATGCCGGCTTGGGGACCATCGAGTTCCTCATTGTGAATGGAAACTGCTATTTCATGGAAGTTAACGCCCGCCTCCAGGTGGAGCATTCAGTCACCGAGATGCTCACCGGGATCGACCTCGTGGGTCAACAGATTCTCGCCTGTACCGAGAATCGCCTTGAGGTGACCGGAGAGGCCGAGATTCCGAACGGCTACGCCCTCGAGTGCAGGATCAATGCCACCGCCCCCGGCACCGTCCGGCAATTTATCCCCCCGGGAGGGTTCGGGGTCCGGGTGGATACCCACCTCTATGAAGGCCTCGAAGTCCTATCATACTACGACGCCCTGGTCGCCAAGGTCATCGTCGTCGGGAGGGACCGAATGGAAGGTATCCGGAGGATGCGACGGGCTCTTTCCGAGTTCCTCCTTGACGGGCTCCCCACCAACCTCGAACTCCAGAAGGCGATTATCTCCAGCACTGTCTTCGCCCACGGCGACTTCGGGACCACAACCTTCGACTCAATCCTCACGGAGGAGAAGCGATGAAGCTGAACCGGCTTTCTCGATATCTTCCTTTCCACTTTCGCAGACGGAAGGCGCCGCGGAAGGAAGTCCCTTTTCCGGCCAAAGAACGGGGAATCGTGAAGAAACGCCATCAGTGCCCTTTCTGTCACCGCCATATCGAGGGGGGGGAACTGGAGAGGAACCTCTTTGTCTGCCCCGACTGCTCCCACCATTTTCAGCTTACTCCCTGGGAGCGGATCCGTTTCCTCATCGATCCCGGCAGCTTCCAGGAGACGGAAAAAGGAATCGCGAGTCTTAACCCGATCGATTTTCCCGGCTATGATGATAAGATCCGGCGAATGATGAATATCACCGGACTTGATGAGGCCGTAATAACCGGGATCGGTTCCATCAATGGGAAGAAAACGGCTCTGGCGGTAATGTCATTCCAGTTTATGGGGGGGAGCATGGGCTCCGTCGTCGGGGAAAAGATCGCGCGGATCATGCTCACCGGCGTCGGGAGGAACCTCCCGGTTATCATCTTCACCGCCTCCGGCGGGGCCCGGATGCAGGAAGGGATCTTCTCTCTGATGCAGATGGCCAAGACCTCCCATGCCGCCGCCCGGCTGGAAGAAGCGGGGATACCGCTCTTTATAGTCCTGACTGATCCCACTATGGGGGGAGTGACCGCCTCCTTCGCCATGCTGGGTGATGTCACGCTCGCCGAACCGGGCGCCCTGATCGGCTTTGCCGGTCCCCGGGTAATCGAGGGAACGATCAAGCAGAAGCTCCCGGAGAGCTTCCAGCGGTCGGAGTTCCTCCTGAAGAAGGGGTTCATCGACCTGATCGTGGAGAGGAAGGAACTTCGACCGACCCTATCTTACCTGATTGAAACCCACTCCCGGGGGGGGATTCGATGATTAAAAAGAAGAAGCGGGAACTCCAGGCCAAACTCAAGGAGCTGATGACCCTGGCGGACAGGGATCGGATCGATATCAGTGAAGAGATTTCGAAACTCCGGGAAAAAATCTCCGGGGGGGAAGACCCGCTGGCCCGGACCTGGGCAACGGTGCAGCTCGCCCGGCACTCCGACCGGCCCACTACTCTCGATCTGATCAACCGGGTCGCCGATTGTTTTCTCGAACTACATGGGGACCGCGCTTTCTCCGATGATCCGGCCCTCGTCGGGGGAATCGGGATGCTGGACGGAATACCCGTCACCTTCCTCGGGCACCAGAAAGGGCGAAACCTCAAGGAGAACATCAAGCGGAACTATGGAATGGCTCATCCGGAAGGATATCGGAAAGCGCTCCGCCTCGCCCGGCAGGCTGAGAAGTTCGGCCGGCCGATCATCACCTTTATCGACACCCCCGGCGCCTATCCTGGAATCGCTTCCGAGGAACGGGGAATCGGAGAGGCAATTGCCCGGAACCTCAAGGTGTTCTCGACCCTCACAACTCCGATCATCTGTGTTATTGTCGGGGAGGGAGGTTCCGGGGGGGCGTTGGGAATCGGCGTGGGGGACCAGGTATTCATACTCGAAAACGCCGTCTACTCGGTGATCTCTCCCGAGGGATGCGCCTCGATCCTTCTCAAAGACGCCGGGAAAGCTCGCGACGCCGCCCACCTCTTGAAACTCACCGCCCCCGACCTTTTCCGATTCGGGGTCATCGACGGAATCATTCCCGAGCCGGCCGGGGGCGCCCAGAACGATCTCCTCGCCACCGCCGCCGCGATTAAGGAACGGCTCCGGAAAGAACTCAGTGTCCTCCGAAGAATACCCATATCACAGCTCCTGAAAAGTCGCGGCAAGAGACTGCAAAACTTCGGGGAGTTCCGGGAGACGGCCCGGGCACCGGAAGAGAGGACGGCAAACAAATTCCTGGCCCGGCTCCGGGAGACGGTTATCTCCCGGTTCCCTTCATAATCCGGCCTAAGTGCACCATTTCATAAATACGGTGGCATTTAGCCGGCGATGCCTGCCTGCCCCTGCCCGTCCGGCAGGCGGGGGCAGGCAGGCATCCCGGTCTGCTGCGTTGCTCGTCGGTCAAATACTGCTAGAGTATTCTTCCTCCTCGCGCTCGCGCCTTGCAGACCAGGCGCCTCAACGCCCTCAATACGTCACCGTATTTATGAAAAGGTGTACTAAGTTACTCAAACCGTTTCAAAATTAGGGTGGCGTTATGCCCCCCGAAACCGAATGAGTTGTTCAGCGCGATCTTGATCTCCGCCTCCCTGGGCTGATTGGGGACGTAGTCCAGATCACATTCCGGATCCGGCACCTCGTAGTTGATGGTCGGCGGGATAAGATTATTCCTCATCGCCAGCAGACAGGCTACAGCCTCCACTACTCCTGTCGCGCCCAGAAGGTGTCCGTGCATCGACTTGGTGGAACTGACCGGGACCTTATCAGCCCGGTCGCCGAAGACGGTCTTGATCGCCATCGTCTCGAACTTATCATTGAGCGGGGTCGAGGTCCCATGGGCATTGATATAGTCCACATCTTCCAAGGGGACCCGCGCGTCGTCGAGGGCCATCTTCATGCATCGGGCGGCGCCCTCACCCCCCGGAGCGGGCGCCGTCAGGTGATAGGCGTCGGAGGAGCAACCGTATCCGATAATCTCACCGTGAATTGTCGCCCCCCTCGCCCGGGCATGCTCCAGTTCTTCCAGTACCACCATCCCCGCGCCTTCCGACATGATAAAACCGTCGCGCTCCTTGTCGAACGGACGGCTGGCCTTCTCGGGAGCGTCATTACGGGTCGAGAGCGCCTTCATCGAACAGAAGCCGGCCAATCCAAGCCTGGTAGTAGACGCTTCCGCGCCCCCGCTGACCATGATATCCGCCATCCCATTCCGGATGGCCCAGAGGGCCTCCCCGATGGAATGATTAGAAGTGGCGCAGGCAGTCACTATCGAAAGATTAGGCCCCTTCAGGCCGAAGATCATGGCGATCTGCCCCGGCAGAAGGTTGATGATCATCATCGGGACCAGCAAGGGAGATACCCGGGAGGGGCCTTTCTCCAGCATAATCTGAAGCTGCTTCTCGATGGTACTGAGCCCGCCGATCCCGGAACTGGCGTAGACCCCGATCCGGGTACTGTCTTCCCGCTCCAGATCCAGGCCGGAATCTTCCAGCGCCTGTTTGGCCGCCACCACGCCCAGCTGGCAGAACCGGTCCATTCTCTTGGCCTGCTTCCGGTCAAGATACTGAGCGGGGTCAAAGTCTTTTATCTCCCCGGCGATCTGGGACGCGAACTCGGAAGGGTCAAACGCCGTAATCCGACTGATACCGCTCCGGCCCGCGGCCAGGGCGTTCCAGAATTCATCCGGGTTATTACCAATCGGAGTCATTACTCCCATCCCGGTAACTACAACTCTTCGTTCAGTCATTTTTTCCTCCTTAATATATTCCGATTATTACGCCGTCGTTTCCAGTCCCTTTCAAGATTTAGTGTGTTCTCCAATATACTTCATGGCGGCTCCCACCGTGGTCAGCTTCTCCGCCTCTTCATCGGGAACTTCAATCTCAAAGGCCTCTTCCAGGGCCATAACCAGCTCCACGGTATCCAGCGAGTCCGCCCCCAGGTCATCGATAAATGACGCCTCCTCGGTAACCTCGTCCGGATTGATACCCAGCTGCTCAATAATAATATCTTTTACTCTTTGAGTTACGTCCGACATTTTACTTCCTCCTTGTTCATCTTTTACAATTACCATCTTACCAGCGAAGCCGCCCAGGTCAGGCCGCCGCCGAAGGCCACCATCAAGATCAGATCCCCTCGCTTCAGGATTCCGTTGTGATCCATCTCCGCCAACCCGATCGGGACCGTCGCGCCGGACATATTCCCGTAACGATCGACATTTATATAGACCTGTTCCACCGGAATCTTCAACCTCTTGGCTACCGCTTTCATGATCCGCAGATTGGCCTGATGAGGAAGAAGCCAGGTTACATCCTGAGAGGTCAACCCGGTCTGCTCCAGAACGTGCTGGGCGGAGCTTACCATGGAGGCAACCGCCAGCTTGAAGACCTTATTCCCCTCCATCTTGATATACTGCTTCCGCTGATCGAGAACTTCATGGGAAATGGGACAGGCCGACCCGCCGGCTTCGATTTCCAGGAGAGAGGAGTACGCACCATCGGCCCCCAGATAAAAGTCCAGCATCTCGCCTTGATCGCACCCTTTGCTCAAGACCGCCACTCCGGCGCCATCTCCGAAGAGAACACAGGTATCCCGGTCCTCCCAGTCGGTGACGGTCGAAAGAGTCTCCGCGGCCACTATCAAAGCATGCCGGTATCTCCCCCCTTGCATTAGTTTCTGCCCTATCTCCAGGGCATAGATAAAACCGCAACAGGCCGCGGAGATATCAAAACTGGCGGCGGTTGTATTGCCCAGCCGGGCCTGGAGCAGACAGGCCGCGGACGGGAGAGGTTCATCAGGAGTAATGGTTCCCATTATGATGAGATCAAGGTCTTCCGGGGCAACTCCAGCGCTATCCAGGGCCTGCCGCGCCGCGATCTCAGCCATGGAGGAGACCGTCTCCCCGGGGGCGATGATCCGCCGCTCTTTGATGCCGGTCCGGGTTAAAATCCACTCATCCGTCGTGTCGACCATCTTCTCCAGGTCGGCGTTTGTCAATACCTTCTCCGGGACATAAAAACCGGTCCCGGCTATTCCAATCTTTTCATCAGCCATCTTTCATCCCCTTTAAATTAAAAGTTTTGCCTTCCGCCCCGATGTGATCGGGGCGGAAGGCAAAACTTGTATTGGAGTACTTTTTATTAAATTCGACTTTTTTTAGACTGCGCCGCAACACCAAACAGTTGTTAAAATCCCCCGATTAATAATTGATCCAATGCTCTCGAACGCCGCAAGGGAATTATCATATCAACCCAGATCATATCCGTCAAGTCGATTATTTCCAGGACTTTCCCCGATTAATTATCACTCACAGAACCTTTGGGTGGATTATTTTAATGTCAGATCCCCAGCGCCTTCAGAGCGGCCAGGACATCCTCATCTCCCCCGGCGGGCGGGGACCAGTCAACCTGGACGCACTTGAATTCGGCGTCGTCCAGGGCTTCCTTAAACGAGACCAGGCCGACATTTATCGCCTTCAACTCCTGTTCGAAGAGTTCGTTCAAGATCATTTTTTCCCTCCTTGGCTCCTAATTTTAATGATTTCAACTGTCAGCAGACTGGCAGCGGCATTGGTTACCATCACGATCGCGCCGGCGGCCTTCAGCTCTTTCTCCACTTTCTTCCGGTTCTGCGGGTCTTTGTACGTCCCGGTGATCGAACAGACGATCGCGATATGCCGGCCATCTTTCTCCGCGATCTCCTTCGCTTCCTTGATGGCGGGGGCGAGCTCCTGACCCGGCTCCATGTTCGACCCGTATCCCAGGACAACATCCAGCAGGATGACCGCGGTCTCGGGGTCTTTCGCCTCCTCCACGATCCGTTTCTTCCGGAGTAAAAAGTCAATCATCGGGTGCGGACGGCCGACCGTGAACTCGTCCTCGCCCAGGTCAACGACCGTGTTCTCCTTGCTCTTCCAGATATCATCCAGCTTGAAGTCGGGATCGATCGGTGCCGGGCTGTATACCGCGCCGATCTCCTCCTTGAACATCAACTGGGTCTCATCGCAGAGGGTCCCCCCGCTGAAGAGCCCGCGGAGATACTTTTGCCCCTCTTTCATCTGGCTGGCCTCCTCGGCCGCCTGTTTCTCGATCTCTTTTCTGCGGGCATCGAGTTTGGCCGCAATGCCTTCCGGGGATTCACCGCGGGAGAGCGCCACCGCGATCAGGCCGGCCCGTTCCAGGTCCCCGGCCGCGCGCGCCCCGGCCCGATCCATCACTTCCGGATCTCCGCCGATCAGAATCGCCACCACCGGCTTCTTAATATCCTTGATGGCCGCTGCCACTTTCTCGAGCACCTCGGGGGCGGGAGGTTTGGAGACCAAAACGATGACCTCGGTCGCCGCATCCGCCTCCAGGGCCTTGATCCCCTCGATGAACATGATCCCGCCGATCTCCTCCTTGACATCCCTCCCCCCAGTCCCAATCGCCTGGGAGATGCCGGCACCCTCGTTGCCGATGATGCAGCTTATCTCCTGAAGACCCGTTCCGGAGGCGGCCACGATGCCAATATTACCCCTTTTTACAACATTGGCGAAACAGAGAGGAGCGCCATTGATGATGGCGGTCCCGCAGTCCGGCCCCATTACCAGAAGGTCTTTCTCCCGTCCATATTCTTTCAGCTCCTTCTCCCTCTCGATCGAGACATTGTCCGAGAAGAGCATCACGTGGAGGCCTTTTTCCAATGCCTCCATCGCCACATCCCCGGCGTATCTCCCGGCCACCGAGATGATGACCATGTTGGCGTCCGGGATCTGCTCAATGGCTCCCTCGATGCTCTTGGGTTGATGCTCGCCGGCGGAGACTTTCTTCTGCTTGCTCTCGATCAGCAGCTCTTCCGCTTTCAAGATGACCTCATCCGTTTTTGCCTCGTCAGCGGCCTTCCCGACAATCAACAGGTCGGTGTCGGATGTGTCCTTGAACTCGTCCAGCAGCATGCCGGACGCGGCGAGGATCTGCTTATTCTCCTCCGTCCCCATCACCACCGCGGCGTCATCGACGCCCTCCATCTCGGTCAGGGACCGGGCGACCAGCATCAGCGTTACCGAGTCGAAGTACTCGCCTGTTTTCTTGATACCCTTAACAGCCATACCTACCTCCTTTATAATTCTATAGTTACTTGTAACTACTCAGGTTCAGGGGTTCACGGTTCAGGGGTTCACGGTTCAGGAAAGTGTACCGTTCGCCCAATGAATTCAAAGATGTTTACGAGCAGGCCAGACGAATCCCGCGTGGCGGGACTGCCGTTCGTGGATTCATCAACTATCTCAAGACATATGAACTGCGCAAGGCAACAAACCGTGAACCTTGAACCTGACAACCTGAGTAGTTACAGTTACTTTATATATACTGCGCTTCTGCGAAACTGAAGTCATTAAAATTTTGCCGCCGGCTCAAAATTTTAATGGCAAGGAGAAATCCAACCGCCATATCGCTCCCCGAGCTTTCACCCAGGGCAACGAGTTTTTCCGTCTGCCGCCGGATATCATCCTCGTGACCCCAAAGCAGAGAAATTATCAATTCCTTGAAACCTTCAAAAAGGTACCCATCGGCAGCCAGGGCTATAAACGAGTTCGACAGAAGATTATGGGAACGGGCGGTTGCCGCAATCTCTTTTCTCAATGCCGAACGATCAACTCCGTCCAGTTGTTCCAGCAGGTTGAGGCCGACCAGTAGACCGGCGATATAATCGTCTCCGCTCGGCGTCAGGCCGAAGCCGATGCCTTTAAGTTGCCTGACTCCTTCGATTATCCGGGCTGGATCAGCTTTAGAGATAACCCGGACCGCTCCTCTTATCCGCTCCGCAACCTTTTGTTCAAACTGAGTCGCAAAAAACCTTTCCCGCGCCGAATCGATAAGAAAAGCCAGACTTCCCGGGGGCGCGAGTTCCCGCAGGGCGGTTTCAAAAATACTGAGATTGACCGTTAGCCCATCAAAATCGGCCGTTGTCGCTTCTACCCGGGAATTAAAAATCTCCGCCGGAGCGATTGTGAACGGACGGTTATTTAAAAAGATAAAATCCCCCTCCACGCGGAGAGTGTTAAGCCGGGCGAGATCGATTCCCCGGACAACAATATTAACGGGTCCTTTCCCCACCTCCCCGGTCACAACCGAGACCAGACAATCCCCCCCGGTAAAATTAATGACACTCCGAAATCTCGAATGAAGCGCGTATTTTCCCGGGAAGACCCGGTCCCCGATACTTTCGATTTGGCAATTATTCACCATTAAGATACAAAATTAATGAGCAATCCAGGAGATTTACTTATTTTTTTTACGCCTGAGTTTCGCGCTCATCCAGACGGCGTAGACGGCAAGGGAGATGAAGAAACTGCTGAACCAGGCATAAAGGTAAAATGTTTTCCAGAACACAGGCACAATGTGAGCGAAAGTTTGCGGGGCAATCTCGGTGAGGAAGCCCGGGATATTGGGGAGAACCCCCAGGATAAAGGCGATAATTCCCACCCAGTTGAAACCCGCGGTGAACTTATAAGGACCGTCTTCTTGATAAAGGCCGGCCAGGTTCAATTTTCGGCGGCGCACAATATAGAAATCAGCGATCATCACTCCGGCCACCCCACCCATCAAAGCCGAGTAACCGATAAGCCATATAAAAATAAATTTTCCCGCGGTCGCGAGGAGTTTCCAGGGCATCATCACGATCCCGACAATACCGGTGATTAAGCCGCCCATCCGGAATGATATCTTTCGGGGCGCGAGGTTCGAGAAACCATTTGCCGGGGCGACTACATTGGCCGCGATGTTAGTGGTTAGCGTAGCAATGGCGAGGACCGCCATTGAAAGAACAACCATCCAGGGAATCTTAAAGTTAGCCAGCAAGGCCACCGGGTCCCAGGGAGCGTCTTCCTGGGTCAGTATATTCGGAAATGCGATCAGAGCGGCACAGGTCGCTACCACCCCCACAAAGGCGTAGAGGGTCATCGTGGCAGGAAGTCCGATCGCCTGGCCCAAGATCTGATCTTTCTGGGATTTTGCGTACCGGGTGAAGTCGGGTATATTCAGAGAGAGGGTAGCCCAGTAGCCGACCATCGCGGTAAGCGCGGGGATGAATGCAATCAATAACCAGGGCCCGGCGGGCCCTTCTTCTTCCCGTTCCGCCGTCGCAAAAACAATGCTCGAAGCTTCTTTATATCTGTTGCTTCCTAATTCCACACCGATGGTAACGCAATCCGCATCCTCCATCCAGTCAATCTTGAATTCAGACTTGAACGACTGCCAATCTTCTGAGGTGAGGGTTTTCTCCACTTCCGGTTGCGCCCTCCTTCCGGAGAGAACAACTGCCCGCATTCTTTCCGCGCGATAAAATCCATCTTCTCCTCTTAAAGGGTCCACTTTAACTTCTATTGTGGTTCCAACCTTTTTTAGTGAGATCGTTGGTTGGAGGAAAAGTTTTGAGTGCTTCAACACCGAGGCCAGGCCATCACCCATATTAATTGCCCAGACAAAGAGAGCAACCCCCACCAGGATGAGAGCGGGAGCCGCCAGTGACTCGAACCATTTGATGGACTCCACGCCTCGGAGCACAATAATCATGTGGAGAGCCCAGAAGAAAAGGAAGCATAAAAGTTCGCCTCCATTGATACCGATAAATGACGATTTAAGTCCGGGCCATAAATTGTTCAGGTTGGGCAGAAAAATTAACGCGAGTGTATATATAGCGAAACCACCAATCCAGACCTGGATTCCGAACCACCCGCAGGCCACTAATCCCCGAAGGACAGATGGTATCTGGGCCCCCCGGGTGCCAAAGGAAGACCGGATCAGGACGGGAAAGGGTATCCCGTACTTGGTCCCGGGGAAGGCATTAAGACACATGGGAATGAGGACAATGGCGTTGCCGAGCAGGATCGCCCAGATAGCCTGTCCCCAGTTCAATCCTGTCTTCATGAGGCTGGCGGCCAGCATGTAGGTGGGGATGCAGACACTGATCCCCACCCAGAGAGAGGCGATATTCCAGGTATTCCAGGTCCTCTCTTTGATGGGAACCGGCAGGATGTCCTTGTTGGCCAGGGGAGAGGCCGAGACATCGACGGTCAGTTCATGCATGCCGTGGAGCACTCGCTCCGTACCATTTGCCTGGTTAACAGGCTCTTTATCCGGAGCCAAGCCATATTCATTCCGATCGGTCATATCTGATCCCTCTTTTAAAATAGCGCCCCCACTATCGTAGCTGTCGATCTTTTCGAAGATCCTGAGCGCAGTCGAAGGAAGGTCGACAGAATTATTAAAATTGCGATATAGCAAAGTCAGCTTAAATTTAAAAAAAGAATATTTGCACAACCTATCCAAAAAGTCAACAGAAGGAGAGAGACCGGATGAGAGCAAATAATTCGATCAAAAAAAACGTATTCGCGTTGACAGCCGGATCGGAAAAAAGTATTGTAAATTTCTTATGGACAACTTTAATCTCATGTAGGAGGTGTACCATGGTAGATGTTGATCGAGCGAATGAACAAGCGCTCAAAAAGTTGCTGGAGGCGCGGCCCTTCTGGGTCGATATCCAGCCGGCAATCGAGTGCGTCCCCGGGATGAAGAAGAACCTCATCCTCCACGCCGGGCCACCGATTACCTGGGAACGGATGTGCGGCCCGCAGAGGGGCGCGACGATCGGGGCCCTGATCTATGAAGGCATGGCCAAGTCCGTGGAAGAGGCGGAAGAACTGGCCGCCTCCGGCGAGATCGAGTACGACCCCTGTCATCATCATGACACGGTCGGTCCGATGGCCGGGATCGTCTGCGCTTCCATGCCAATGATCGTAACCGAGGACGAGGTCACCGGCAAACGGGCTTATCAAAGCCTCAACGAGGGCATCGGCAAGGTGCTCCGGATGGGAGCTTACGATGATGAGGTAATTGAACGGTTAAAGTGGATGGAAAGAGTACTGGGGCCAGTCTACCAGAAAGCGATCCGCAAGGCCGGCAAAATCGACCTCAAGAATATTATGGCCCAGGCCATCCAGATGGGTGATGAACTCCACAACCGGAGCCGGGCGGCATCCTACATCCTCTTCACTAAAACCGCCCCCTATATCCTGGAGACTCTGGATCAGAATAAACTTCCGGAGACCATCGAGGCCCTGAAGTTTATGGAGGCCAACATCCACACCTTCCTCGGCTTCGCGATGACGAGCGCCAAGGTCAGCCTGATGGCGGCCGAGGATATCGAGGGCAGCAGCATGGTCACGATTATGGCCCGCAATGGTACCGACTGGGGAATCCAGGTCAGCGGCCTCGGCAAACAATGGTTCACCTGCGAATCCCCGATTCCGGACGTCCTGCTTTTCCCCGGCTTCACCAAAGATGATGTCGGCCGGGACATCGGGGACTCCGCTATTATGGAGACTTACGGGATCGGCGGCGCGGCCATTGCGGCGGCGCCGGCTATCATCCTGTTTGTCGGCGGCACCTATGATCTGGCAGTCTCAAAGACCATGGATATGTACGAGATCACACTGGGGGAGAACAACATCTACCAGATCCCGTCCCTCGACTTCCGGGGAACACCCACCGGTATCGACATAATCAAGGTCGTAAAGAAGAATCTCCCGCCGTTTATCGACACCGGTGTCGCTCACAAAGATCCGGGTATCGGGCAGGTCGGAGCGGGACTCTGCGACGCGCCGATGCAGGTCTTCAAAGACGCTGTCGTGGCATTCGCCAAGAAGTATTCTAAATAAGCGGATAGAAAAACGCTAATAGCAATATAGCCCAGGGACGACACAGGGCATGTATCAACTTATCAACTAGTAAAGGAGGTTGTTATGACAAAAGCAAAAACAAAAAAGAGGCCGCAACAAAGTGCCAAGAAAAAGGCGCCCGTACGCAGAAATATGATAGAACTGTTAAGTAAAGCGAAATGGTACGACCTGACCCAGGCGCTCAGCATATTCACGCCGCCCTGGCCCGGTGAGATGCCGCTTCAGATTCAGTTCTTCAAACGCGTAACCGGATCGTTTATCGGAGGAGCGGGCGCCAACGGGCAGCTGATTGAGTGGTCCAACAATACCGGGACCCACCTGGTCGGCCCCACCGCCTTCCATTCCGGCCTCCGGTCGATCGCCGATATCCCTCTGGAGGACATCTGCGGCGAGGGAGTGGTCGTCGATATCTCCAAGGAGGTCTCGGACTACAGCCTCTACACCCCGGAGATGATCGAGAGCAAGGTGAAGGTCAAGGAAGGCGACATCCTGATCATCAACACCGGCTATCACAAGTACGGATATGACCAGCCGGATATCAAGAACCCGAAAGCCCAGGGCGGCATCGACAGCAAGGAGTTCAGCTATCTCATCCGCCACCCGGGTCCCTCCCCGGATTTCTTCCCCTGGGCGTTGAAGAAGAAACTCAAGGTCATCGGGGTCGACTGCGGTTGCGCCGAGCACCCGATGAACACCAACATCCGCTACATGCACGAACGGGAGTTCGCCAAAGCGGAGAAGAAACTCATCAAGAAGTATGGCAAGACCTGGGACGAGATGTTCCCCCAGGACAAATACTACAAGCTGACCCACAGCAAGATGCCGAAAGCGGGGTTGCTGCTGGCCGAGTCGCTCGGCGGAGAGATCAAGAAACTGAAGAACCAGCGGGCCTGGATCATGATCCACCCGATTCCGTTCTGCGAGGTGGAATCGGCCTGGGCCCGGGTGGTCGCGGTGAAGCCGCCGAAGGGGATGACCGACGCCGCCTTCTTCGCCCGGATGAAGCGGAACAAGATGTACGACATGTCGATCCCCTTCAGCGTTCAGACTCCGCAGTGGGCGAACTATGTGCCCCTGATCGTCCATTACACCAAGCGGGTCGGCGGTCAATATTTCGGCCTGGGACGCAACAACGCCCACTGCAAGGCCAGTTTCCACCTGAGCTGCCATATGGACGGCGAGAAGCATTTCCACATGGGCGGACGGACTATCGGCGAAACTCCGATGGACTTCTGGACCGGCCGGGGAGCGATCGCCGATATCTCGGACATGGTCAGCGACACGAGCGTCTATACCCCGGAGATGGTCGAGAAGGTGGTCGAGGTGAAGAAAGGCGATATCCTGATCATCAAGACCGGCTATTATAAGTACGGCTGGAAGAGCCCCGACTCCGACGAGTTCCGCTACATGATCCGTCACCCGGGCCCCTCCCCCGACTTCGCCGACTGGTGTCTCGAGAAGGAGATCAAGTGGCTGGGCGTGGACTGCGTGGCGATGGAACATCCCATGAACACCATCCAGCGTGACTGGCATCCCAAGACCTTCGAGGAAGCCAACCGGAAGCTGAAAGAGACCTTCGGAAAGGATTGGGATGAGATGTACCCGCTGGACAAATTCTATCAGGACATGCACCTGAACCTCTTCCCCAAGGGCATCATCCACGCCGAAAACCTCGGCAAGGACCTGGCGGGACTGGGAAGCGGTCGGTACTTTATCGGCTGCTTCATCCAGAAAGGCATGGAGCTTGCCTCCTGCTGGGCCCGTTTCGTCGCCTGGAAGATGTAATTTAAAATGATTCCCCCCCGAACTACGCCTCGGGGGGGAATCATTTTAATTTTTTCAGAAGTAATATAATTTTTACAAAGTAAAAATCAGGAGGCACCTATGGCAATAGCGCATGAGTTTGAATATTTCAAGCCGGAGAGCCTGGAGGAGGCGGTCAAGCTCAAGGCCCGATACGGAGACCGGGCGCGGCTTCTCGCCGGAGGTACCGATCTCATCGTCAAGATCAACGATGAGCTTGAATCCCCGGAAGCGGTCATCGATCTCAAGGGGATTAAGGAGATGAAGAGACTGGAGTTCAAGGACGGCCGGCTCTTCATCGGCCCCCTGGTGACCTTCAGTGAACTGATCGATTCTCCCGAAGTCAGAGAGAAGTTTCCGCTCTTTATAGAGGCGGCGGAGACGGTCGCCTCCGGCTCGATCCGGAACCGGGCCACCTTGGTAGGAAATATCTGTTCCGCGGTCCCCTCGCTGGACAGCGGGACCCCGCTCCTGACCTATGAAGCGGAGGTCATCGCCCGCGGGGAAGATGGAGAGAGAACCATCCCGATCGCCGAATGGTTTGTGGGACCGAAGAAGAACGCCCTCAAGGAAGGGGAGATCGTGGTCGGCGTCTCCATCCCGGAGCCCCCGAAAAAGCACGGCGGGTGTTACGTGAAACTGGGAAGATACCGGGGCGAAGATCTGGCTCAGGTCGGCGTCGGTATCCTGGCCCTGGAAGGAAACGAATACCGGGTAGCCTTCTGCGCGGTCGGCCCTATCGCCTCCCGGGCGGACAAGATTGAAAAGCTCCTTCAGGGGAAAAAACTGGACAATGGACTGATCGAAGAAGCTATCAAGCTGGTCCCGGAGGAGATCGCCCCCATCGATGACATCCGGGCGACGGGGGAATACAGGATGCACATGGCCGGGGTGATGCTGGGGAGAGGGTTGCGGGCAGCGGTCGCGAGGTTGAACGGTCAGGGCCCGGAATACGGGATCAGTGTAATATAGGAGATAAACATGAAGAAGATGATCACCTTTACCATTAATGGGGAACTGAGAAGCGTTGAGGTCGAACCAAATGATATCCTGCTTCATATCTTGAGAGATAAGCTGGGAGTTACCAGCCCGAAGATCGGATGCGAGAGGGGAGATTGCGGAACCTGCACCATTCTCTTGAATGGAAAGTCGGTCAGAAGCTGCCTCATGCTGGCCGTCGAGGCCGACGGCCAGGAAATTATCACCGTGGAAGGGCTTTCGGATGACGGTCTTACCCCCCTTCAGGATGCTTTTATCAAACACAACTCCTTCCAGTGCGGTTTCTGCGCCCCGGGAATGATTCTGGCCGCGACCGAACTGCTTGAAAAAAACCCCCATCCAACTAAAGGGGAAGTAAAAGAGGCGATCGCGGGTAATCTCTGCCGCTGCACCGGATATGAACCGATCATCGAGGCTGTTCTTGATGTCTCAAGCCAATCAAATTAAGGGGAAGATCATGGAAGAATTAAAATACATAGGAAAATCATTTCCCCGGATAGACGGGAAGGAGAAGGTGACCGGGGCGGCCCAGTATGTCGATGACCTGGAGTACGGTCCGAATCTTCTCCACACGGAAATCGTTGAGAGCACCGAACCTTTCGCGAAGATAATCAAGATCGACACGTCCCGGGCGGAAAAAGTTCCCGGGGTCGTCACGGTAATCACGGGAAAGGATTTCCCCTATAAATTCGGCCTCTACATGAAAGACCGTTATATTATGGCCCAGGATGTCGTTCGGTTCGTCGGGGAACAGGTGGCCGCGGTAATTGCCCGGGATCCGAAGACGGCCCGAAGAGCGGCGAAACTGGTCAAGGTCAAATATGAACCTCTCACTCCCGTCTTCGACCAGATGGAGGCGATCAAGAAAAACCCCATTCTTATCCATCCCGATCTGGGAGAGTATACTCATGTTCCCTGGTTTTACCCGAAAGCGAAGACCAATATCGCTCACTGGAAAAAAGTCCGGCTCGGTGATATGGAAAAAGGGTTCGCCGAGGCGGACGTTATCCTGGAAGACACTTATCATGTCCCCCGCTACGCCCATTGCTGCATGGAGTCTCATATCGCGGTCGGGAAGCTGGACCAGGCGGATCGGCTGACTGTCTGGTCGTCATCTCAGTCACCCCATACCCAGCGCCACCTCTTTGCCGAAGCCCTGGCTCCGCTCGGCTTCACCCATAAGGATATCCGGGTCATCACTCCCTTCATCGGGGGCGGATTCGGAGGTAAGGCCGGTGTAACCATGGAGATCCTGGCGGCCGCCTTCGCCACCAAAGTCAAAGGAAACCCGGTTAAAGTCCGCTGGACCAGAGCCCAGGAGTTCTATAATACCTATATGCGCCAGGCGGTGCTTTCAAAATTAAAGATGGGAGCCAAGAAAGACGGCACCATTACCGCCTTTGAGATCAGCAATTACTGGGACGCCGGCCCCTACGTTGAATACGGGGCCAACGTCGTTAACGCCTCCGGACTATCCGCCGCCGGCCCTTACCGGATTCCCAATGTCAAGATCGACTCCCTCTGCATATACACCAACCTGCCGGCGGCCGGTCCTTACCGGGGATTCGGCTACTCCGAGATGATGTTCGGCGTTGAATCCCACATGGAAAGGATGGCGCAAAAACTGGGGATGGATCCGGTTGAGTTCCGGAAGAAGAACGCCTTCAAGGGGGGCGATCTTCTGGTCTATGGCGCGCCGATGAACGCCAACGGATTCGACGAATGCATCGATCGGGTCGCTGAAGCGATTGAGTACGGAAAGAAGGCAGTCTCCGAAGACCCCAATAAGGTCATCGGCAAAGGCATCGCCGGGGCCTGGAAAGGACCCGCCATGCCGCCCAATGCATCCTCCTCGGCTTTCTTGAAGTTCAGCGAGGATGGGAGCATCAATATCCTGGTCTCCGGGATCGACATGGGTCAGGGGTATCTTACCGTCATGGCCCAGATCGCGGCCGAGATTCTAACCGTCCCGGTTGAGAAGATACGAACCGAAAATCCCGATACCGACCGGAACGCTTATGAATGGCAGACGGTCGCCTCTCACGTCACCTGGTCCTGCGGCAACGCGGTAAAAAGAGCGGCGCTGGACGCCCGGGAACAGATATTCGAGACGGTCCACGCCGCCTATCTCTATGACAAGTCCACACTTTATCTGGAAGATGAATGCGTGAAGTGCACAATCGACCCGGAGTTCTCTCTCCCTCTGAAAGATTTCGTCATCGACGGGATCATGGTGAAGGACGGGACCTTCCGAGGCGGTCCCATCCTGGGGAAGGGAATGTTCATGCCTGAGTTCTCATCCACCAAGAGCGATCCGGAGACAAGCCAGGGGGGCAAGCCCAACGTCCACTACACCGTCGGCGCCGGGGGTTTGATCATCGAGATAGACAAGGAAACCGGAAAGGTCAAGGTCTTGAAAGTCGCCGAGGCCTTTGACGTCGGGAAGGCCATCAACCCGGACCTGGTAAACGGACAGATTCTGGGAGGCTTCATGCAGGGGTTGGCCACGGCGCTTTACGAAGACATGAGATTCGGCGAGAACGGGGAGATTCTCAACCCCAACTTCACCGACTACAAGATCCCCACCGCGCTCGACATCCCCGATGAGATCATTCCGATAATCGTTGAAGTGCCTCAGAACGACGGACCTTACGGGGCCCGGGGGATCGGGGAGCACACCATGATCCCGGTCATGCCGGCGATCGCCAACGCCGTTGAGGACGCCCTCGGGATCAGGATAAAGTCAATGCCGATCACCGCCGAAAAGATCGCAATGGCGATCAAGGCCGGAGTAAAAGAAGTGGACTGAGGCGGGATTAGTAATCAATAGGCGGCAAGCCAATATGATAGAAATTTTTCTACGTTTTTTCATATTGAAGAGGGAAATATTCAATATGATAGAAAAATTTCTGCTTAATCAATAGTTGGCGCCGCCTCCGGCGGCGCCAACGGCGAGTTGAGCTGAGCAAGGCTCAGCCCTAACGATTGGTAATCGCGCCTACGGCGCGCCAACCAATCGTTAGAGCAGAACTTTTTCCCGGCTCCCTCAGCCCGCTTCGCGGCCTGTTCCGCCGGAAAAAACTCAGCTCAACTCGCCGATATGTGCGAAAATAACCCCGAAGGGGTGAAAGTCAATAGTCCAGGGCGTAAGCCCTGGGTTTTAAAAGAAGATAAATCTCATCCCCCCCAAAAAAATAAGCCCTGAAAGGGCGACAGAAAAAAACACCCCATCATTCTGTCGCCCCGTTGGGGTGGGGTGCGAATTGATCAAAAAGTCGTTGTTGGTATAATTATGTGCCGGAATCAAAAGCACATATCCAGTCGCTCAAGCAGACCGGAAGGGCTAATGGAACTGTCGAACATTTTTAGCTTCGCCAGAGTTTTTCGGGGTAGCATGGTTTTATGGTCGGCCCCTTCCGGCAGCTTAGCTTTTCGTTGGCGCCGCCTTCGGCGGCGCCAACGGCGAGTTGAGCTGAGCAAGGCTCAGCTCTAACGAGTGGCAGTCGCGCCTACGGCGCGCCAACCAATCGTTAGAGCAGAACTTTTTCCCGGCTCCCTCAGCCCGCTTCGCGGCCTGTTCCGCCGGAAAAAACTCAGCTCAACTCGCCGTTAGAGCCTTAAGTAAAATCACCAAAATTCCAAAGTATATGCCAAAAGATATACTCCGAGTTTTGAAATGAGCATAAAGATTAAAAAGTATATAATCGGAGTAAATATTGGCTTAGTTGTTTTATTATCAATAATCTCAGTCAGCTTAATTTATGGAGGTTTTAGTTCAGCAGCATATGCTGACGCAATGTTGCTTTGGGGGCTTATTTTCCTTTGCGTAGATATTATCATTATAATTATTACAATAATATTGATCAAAAAACGGAAATAGGGTCTTCATAAGTTGAATTAATAGCTGGCTCTAACCAGTCGCTCAAGCAGACCGGAAGGGCGAATGCTACTGTCGAACATTTTTATCTTCGCCAGTGTTTTCCGGGGTAGCATGGTTTTTTGGTCGACCCCTTCCGGCCGCTTAGCTTTACGATATGTGCAAAAATAACCCCGAAGGGGTGAAAGTCAATAGTCCAGGGCGTAAGCCCTGGGTTTTGAAAGAATAGGAATACCCTCCCCCCCCCAAAAAAAAATAAGCACTGAAAGGGCGAAAGAAATAACCACCAAATCATCATTCTGCCGCCCCGTTGGGGCTGGGGATGGGGGTGGTGGGGTGTTTTTAAAATCTTCATTTACCGGGGTTTACACCCCGGTCTATTATCTTATGCCCCTTTGGGGCATTGACCAGAAAGTTTTTGTTGGTATAATTATCTGCCAGAAATAAAAGCACATATCCACTCGCTCAAGCAGACCGGAAGGGCGAATGCTACTATCAAACATTTTCGGTTAACCGGAGTTTTCCGGGGTGGCATGGTTTTTTGGTCGGCTCCTTCCGGCCGCTTAGCTCTACGTTAGGATTCAGGAATTGTAAATCAGAAATAAGTGTGGTATTCTTTTCGAAAATCAGGAGGGAATAAAATGAAATTTACCGCCGTTTTTAAAAAATTCCCGGAAGGTTACGCCGCTTTCATTGAAGAACTTCCAGGAGTCAATACCCAAGGAAAAACCTTGGAAGAGGCACGAAAAAATCTTCCCGAAGCAGTTGAACTGGTTCTTGAAACGAACCGTCAATTAGCAGAAGAGTCGATGAAAGGACAAGATGTTATTCGTGAGAGCTTTTTGATCCCTGCCTGATTAAGCGCCGAGATTTAATTCGTCATCTTGAGCAGCACGGCTGTTTATTTCACCGGGAAGGTTCTAATCATACCGTATTTATTAACTCCATCGCTCGAAAATGTTCCACGATTCCCCGGCATAGAGAAATTCTTATTTTCACTGCCAAGAACATCTGCAAAGATCTGGACGTTCCTTTGCCTCCGAACAAATCCTAACCAGTCGCTCAAGCAGACCGGAAGGGCTGATGCTACTGTCGGACATTTATCTTTTAGCCAAAGTTTTCCGGGGTAGCATAGTTTATTAGTCGGCCTCTTCCGGCAGCTTAGCTTTTCGTTGGCGCCGCCTTCGGCGGCGCCAACGGCGAGTTGAGCTGAGCAAGGCTCAGCTCTAACGAGTGGCAGTCGCGCCTCCGGCGCGCCAACCAATCGTTAGAGCAGAACTTTTTCCC
>JAVCDH010000101.1 GCA_030765805.1 Candidatus Euphemobacter frigidus | reverse complement strand
CAAGGAGGCCATTTTTCTTAAAATAATCTGTAAAATATTTTCAACAATGAATTTGCTTTAATCGTACTAATCAGTTTGAGTTATAACAATTTCCCGGTGCTACTTGCCGATTCCGGGTTTAACAGCCTCAACAACTTTTTGCAACGCCTTTACAATGCGGTCCAGATCAAATAGTTTGAAATCGCTCTCCCGGAGAACAGTCATAAGTTGAGCCTTAATCTGCCTCTCCAGCAGATCCCGAACATCATCCGAGAGATCGATCGTTCCACTTCCCGGAACTGCTATCTTTAGCCGTACCAGATCAAGAAAGGCTTTATTCTCCAGATCCAAACCGAGGTTTCGCACGGCGTAATCCAGATCGAAAAAATCCCTGATCGCGGGCTCATCCCGGGTCAGCGCGGCGCGGACCTTCTCGGCAAGCGCTTCTTGTAATGCAACAGCTTTAACCGGGAATGGCGGGATTATATACTTCCCGGAAAAAGAATCCCGCAACAGCGTACGAGCAAGTCTTGTTTCAACCGGCTCTCGCAATACCTCCCGCATCCCGATCTCGATATTTATTATCTCCGACTTCTCCGCCAGTAAAGATGTATATTCCAATAAGGCAATGTACTGCGTTGATTTATTATGGCCGGTAAGTGGTTCGACAACTTTAATTCCAGGGAGAATCCCGGGCAGGCGGTTCACAGTTTCCCGGAACGGTATGATCTTCTTCCGCCTATCCCCCCGGGAACTCTCCGGCGATATGGAAATACTGAAGTCCAGGTCCTCACTCAAGCGATAAAAATCGCTGTAAACCTTACTCAGGCACGTTCCCCCCTTGAACGCAAGGCCTGAATTAGCGCTCATCATCGCCCGGAGCAACAAGGAGCAGAAATAATCTTTCTCCACCAATCCGGGCCTGAATCCTTCTTCAATCGCCGTGAATTCAACCGCGCTTCTGAAATGAACTTTATCTTGATGGGGAAAAGTTACGAAAGGCGGTTCAATCTTCATTGATAAGCAATCCCCACTCCCGGCTGATACCGCCTTTAAGCCGGCGACCCGGAATAAGCGGAATTAATGACGATGATCTTCGAATTTTTTTCCTGATGATATCCACCGCTTCGACCGGAGCATCGTACCGTTGCAGAATCCATCCTATTCGACGGAGAGTACCCTGATTACCGAACGCAGTGGTAATCTTCGCCAATTTTACCGCGATGGCCGGATCTTTCTCTACCGATGACTGAATCCATTCATAGGCTCGCGGCAGGCCGTTGAAGCGGGACCAGTCATAGACCGCGTCCATCAGGGTACGCGCCCGGGAAGAATAAATCATAGAGATGCCGGAAGATGTTTTAAGCGTTTTGATTGACCCCAGCCGGTTATCAGAGACCTTGATCAGGGTTAGAGAGATCCCGCCTATCGTACGTTTGCCGGAGATGCGGTTATTGTAGGCAAATACCCGATTCGGGACCTGGTTGTCGAACCCGTAAAAATTAAAGGCGTTCGGGCCGCAGATCTGGTACTTACCTCCTCTATCTTCCATGAGATTATCGAGGATGAGCGCCTCGCCCGGCGACCATCTCCCGCCGGCAGGTATCCGCGGGGGGACGAGATAGAACCCGCGACGCAGACGGACAATCCAACCCGAGCGGGCCAGGCGACGTAAAAGATCACGTTCCCGGTCCGCGCTCAGGCCCAGCACTCCGGCCATCTCGCCGGTGCGAACGGTCGTTACTTCCCGCATCTGGACATAAGCGAAAAACTGTGTCTCCAGCGGCCCCATTTTTTGTCCCGGACGTTTCATTGTATTTTTCGATAATGGGCTTAAAGCCCATTTGTGAGAACAATATTATTACGCTCATGTAAAAAATCCAAGAAAAATATTCCGCCGGGAAATCTATATCAGCCTATATATGAAGCGGAGAAACGTTGGGGGAAGTCGGAACTTCACGGACCGGTCAGAAAGCGGCCGTAACCGCCTTCGACCCGGATGCCGCGATCGGCATCGTAGACGGTCGTGCCCCGGACGATGGTCCGGATGACCCGGCCTTTCAGTTCCATCCCTTCAAAAGGTGTGATATGGCCTTTGGAGAGGAACTTCTCCCCCTCCACTGTCCAGGTCCGGTCCGGGTCGATCAGGACCAGGTCACCGTCGGTGCCGACCTCGATCGCGCCTTTCCGGGGATATAAGCCATAGCGCCGGGCGGCGTTCTCCGAAGCCACCTCGACCAACCGCCGCAGGGAGAGACGCCCCTTCATGTACCCCTCGGAGAAGAGGTACGGCAGAAGCGTCCCCGAACCCGGGAACCCGGCGTAATCCGTCCAGATCGAGGCGGTCTCCTTCCCCGAGGCCGGGCAGGGGGCGTGATCGGAGGCGACAAAGTTGATCCGGCCATCGGAGAGGTACTGCCAGAGCCTCTCCTTATTGCCGGGCTTCTTGACCGGGGGGGTAGTCTTTAAGGGAGACCCCAGGCGGATAAAATCATCGATGTCAAACTGAAGATAATGCGGCTCCGTCTCGCAGGTCACCGAGCTTGAGGCGATAATCTCCGCCGCCCGCGCCGTGCTGACATGAACGATATGGAGATCACCACCAACCTCCTCCGCCAGCTCGACCGCGTTGGCAACCGCCAGGACCTCCGCCGCCTCCGGGCGGGATCGATAATAGTCGATCGGGGCTTTCCCTCTTTTCATGTAGTAATCGGTAGCCGCGTTCACATAACTGAGATCTTCCGCGTGGAGGAGAATGATCGCTCCCAACTCCTTCGCCTTTTCTAGGACACCCCGGAACTGAAAATGGTTCAGGGCGCTGAAGAACTCCATCACCGAGATGAAGTAGGTCTTGAAGCCAAGGACCAGTTCCGAGAGTTCCCGGAAATTATCCGGGTAGCCCCCCGCCATCGACTGGGGGGATATTCCTCCGAATAGTCCGAAGTCGATCACCGCCTTCTTCTCGATAACCCCTAATTTCTCCCGGAGGTTATCGAGGTCCGTGACCGGGGGAATGGAGGTGCAGGGCATGTCAATGACGGTGGTGATCCCGCCGGAGGCGGAACAGCAGCTCCCGTGATAAAAATCCTCCCGGTCGGTAAAACCGGGGTCGTCGAAGTGGACGTGGGGATCGATTCCGCCGGGGAGGACGATCATTCCCCGGGCCTCGATGATCTCATCATCACCGGTGAGATCCTCTCCCAGCTCGGCAATTTTTCCATCGACCACCCGGATATCAACCGGCGAGAGTTCGTCCTTCCCGGGGAGGGCTACTTTCCCATTCTTAATAATCATGTTGAGCCTCCAGAAGTTAAAAAGGCAGGTAACAGATACTAAATTTCTGGTTCGGAATTTCGATAAAACTATTGAATAGGCAACATCTTGTAGGAATCCCCATTCCCTAATCCCTATTCGCCAAATTTGCGGCGAAGCCGCTACTTTTATATCGACTGTAAGCTCCCTTTAATCAAGGGTATATCCAGAACCAGGACCATCGTTCCGGTGCGTTTATCCAGGTCACCGGTGATTCCCTCAATGTTGTCAATCAAGCGGTTAACCAGGTCCTCCGGGACCAACGCGAAGACAGTCCGGTGATAAGCTCCGTGCTCACCGAGAAAGTTGATAAAACTGGCAAAGAGGGGAACCTGGGTAAGAATCTTCCCGGCCCCCTGCGACTTCAGAACCGCGGCGCCGGGGATCCCCATCTCGACAAAGAGCTCCATTATCTCGGTAAAGTACTCTTCGTCCTGAAGGACCAGCATGAGCAGCTTCTGCTTCCGGGAGAAATCGGGCCGGATCTCGTAGATCGAATGACTCAGGAAATTCTCATAGAGAGCGGTCCGGGTCGGGGCAGAGATCATCTCCCGCCGGGCGGTCTCGTTCCTGAGCGCCATGGAGATCTCAGCCAGAAGCTGGACATGTTTTTCTGGCTGATCTTCCGGCCCGATGAAGACGCAAAATATCCGGACCCGGTGGTGGTCGAGGGACTCAAAGTTGATCCCCCGCCGGGAGATCGCTAAAACCATGATGAACCGGTCCGCCGCCGCCAGGCGGCAGTGGGGAATCGCCAGGCCGTGGCCGATCCCGGTGGTGCCCAGTTTCTCCCGGGCCGTAAGAGCCCGGATAATCTCTTCTTCACTGACATTTTTCAGGACCGAATCACGCTTAAAGATTCCAGCTATCTCCCGGATTACCTCCGGCTTGGTTCGGGAACGGAGATTAATCTCACAGCGTTCTTTATTCAGAATATTGGCTATTTTCATTATCTCACCACCTTAATCCGATTTATTTCATCAATCGGATTAGTTTTGAATATTGCTTACAGAATCACAGCTCAGCTCCTTTAATGATCGCCATCTTCGAGAGGGGAGGGCCGATCAGTTCGTTGATCATCACCGCGAAGAGCACGATGTTGACAATACGGGCCAGAGAAGCGGCTACCGGGGGCGGCGCGCCGGCTAACAGGGGGGAAGCCTGAATGAGTAAGACCAGGCCGATCGCCACTCCGGCCTGGGGAATCATGGAAAAACCGAGATAATCACGGGTCTTCCGGTCGGTCCCGGCCAGTTGAGCGCCCAGCCAGACCCCGGAATACTTCCCCACTCCGCGGGAAATCACATAGATCGACCCGAGAAGCAAGATCCACCAGTTACCCAGAAGGCCGAGGTTGAGTTCGGTGCCGGCGATCGCGAAGAAGGCCGCGTAAAGTGGCGGGGTCAGGGGTCTGATCGCCTGGAATATCCGGTTGCCTCTCCGGGAGAGGTTGATAATCACCGCCCCGGCCACCATATTGGCCAGGAGAGGAGAGAGATGGAGCGAGATCGCGATCGCGGTAAAGAGGAGAATAAGCCCGAGCAAGATGATGAGGAGCGCGTTGGGGCGGGTAATCCGGAAGGTAAGAATATGCATCACCACCCCTTCCGCCAGACCCAACAGAACGGAGAGAGATATCTCAACCGCGGCATGGCCCAGGGTGGCAAGGAAGAAACCGCCGGCGCCTTCCCCCACCCCCAGCATTCCGCCGATAAGAGCAAAAACCCCGGCAAAGATAATGACACAGCCGGCATCATCAAGCGCTACTACCCCATAGAGCGTGTCGACAAAATCTCCTCGGGCCCGCAGGTTCTGAATAATAACTACGGTAGCGGCCGGGGCGGTGGCGCTGCCGATAGCGCCCAGCAGGAACGCCGAGTAAGATTCCATCCCGAATAATAACAGGACACCGGAAACAACCAGAAAGGTGAAGAGAAGCTGAACGATAGTGATGATCAGGATTCCCGGACCCAGGCGGCGGAGTTTGGCGGCACTGAATTCACTGCCGATGGTAATGGCGATAATCCCCAGGGCGACATCGGTAATGTTGCGAAGGGTATCGGTCATCTCGGCGTGGATCAGACCGGTCATCGAGTCCCCCAGCAGAACCCCCGCGATGATGTATCCGGTAATGGCGGGGAGGCGGACCTTCTCGGCCAGTTTTCCCACATAATAACCGACAACCAGCAGAATCCCGATCCCGAAAACAATATGATGGTTAAAGGTATCCCGGATCGTAATCAATATGTCAAGCATGGGCTGCATTTCGTTAATCGTTGATCAGTCCCCACTCCCCATTCCCCACTCCCCAGTCCCCAGTCACTGATTACTGTTCTTCTTCCACGGCATCTCCGGGACCGCGGCCTGACGCTGAAAGACGTTCTTCTTTAAGGCGTTGAAGATGTGGGGTTTCTTGCACATTGAGTCATAAGAGAAGAGGACGATTCCGTCCGCTCCGGCCTTCCGGCAGTCGGCCATCTGCTGGAGGAGAACCTCCGGCTTGTTCCCCAGCAGGTACTCACCCAGACCGATATAGACCTGCCGCGATCCCCGGGCCGCCAGCGCGGTCCAGGTCAGGTACCGGGCCAGACGGGAGTCGGTCCCGTAGTTCATGGGAGCGACAAAGTCAACCGTTCCTTCCTCCAGCCAGCGGCGCCAGTCCTGGAACGAACTGAGATAGGCCCGGTCCGCCCAGGCGATCACGGCAACTGAGAAAGTCAGGGAAGGCTCAAGGCTCCGAACCAGGGCACCGGCTGACTCAACAAAATTATTGACCTGGAGCCTCCGCCAGTTGTCCCAGGCCTGGCAGTTGGAACGGGTAAGTTCCATGGTCATCGGATCGAGCCCGGTCCACTTCTTGAATCTCCGGACGCTCTCTTTTCCGTAGCCCAGATCATTCCGGTTCGCCCACCGGGAGCCGGCGTGGGGGGTATTATAGGGATAGCGGGTAAAATCGAGATGGATCCCGTCTAGACCCGGATATTTGCGGACGACTTCCGCGATAATATTGCGGAGATATAAAGAGACCTGCTCGTCACCGGGATCAAGCCAGTACCCTCCATCGGGCAGGTCTTGCGGCTTATAGGAGAGCAGGGACTTCCCTCTGCCGTCCCGGGTGATAATATCCCCGCCGAACCGCTTCAGAATCGGGGCTTTCCGATCCTTTCCGATCCGAAACATATTCAACCAGGCATGGACCCGCAGACCGGCCCGGTGAGCCCGGCCGATCAGATAGGCCAGCGGGTCGATCTGTTCTCTCTTGACGATATCCCGGTAGGGGGTGGCATCGGCATAGCGGGAGTTGAACCAGGCCCGGTCGTGTCGATAGACCTGGACAAAGAGAGTATTGAAACCGGCCTCAGACGCCCGCTGAATTAATTGGTCGATCCCGGCCCGGGTGGAGAGGGTCTCTTGACTCCCCTCGCATTCAACCCAGAGTCCCCGGGCTTCACGGAGGGGCGCCGCCGCCCGGCAACCGGGGGAAGCGGAGAGACCGTTCGCAAGTAATAAAATGATAAGGCTTTTTTTTACGCCGATGCGCATATGCGCTCACCCCGGTGGAGAGCGACGAAGAGAATTGATCCGGCCAGATTAATAGGGGACCCCGAAGCTGGGCTGCTGCTCCCATGGTTCCGGTTCCGCCCAGGGGATAGACGAACCACCCTCCGTGGAAGCGCAGCCGATCACGACCACGGCCACGGCAAGCAGGAGAAGAGCCAGTATAATCGGGCCGCCACGGCCAATGAAGTTACAGAACTTATCTTTCATAGAAAGCGGTTATATTACCCGGAGGAGTAACTTCGGATCAAGGGATAAGTTATATAAAATTCATTGCACAACATAGAACGGTCTCTATAATACGCGAAACTAATATTTAATTTTTACGGAGTAAAAAAATTATGCTCAAAGGAATGCGGAAAAGCGCTAAGCATATATTATGGCCACTGATTATCGCCCTGGTTATCACAATGGGAGGATATGGCGTCTGGTATCTGGTCCGCCCGGAGGTGGCCGCGTCCAAGGTCGGCATGATCTGGGGAGAAGAGGTCACTCTGGAGGAGTTCTCTCAAACCGCCCGGGTGGCCCGGGCCGTGGCCGCTTTAGGCGGCCGGGAAATGACCCGGAAAGAGCTCTATACCATTACCTGGCGGCGGCTCCTGCTGCAGAGAGAAGCGGAGAAGATGGGGGTTACTTCCACCCGCAAGGAACTGGCTCGTTTCATTGCCCGATGGCCGGTCTTCCAGGTCGAGGGAAGATTTGACCCCGACCGTTACCGCCGGATCCTGAACCAGTTAGGGATCGACGCGACTACTTTTGAAGAGCAGGTGCGCAACCTGCTGGCGATTGACAGATTGCAGATGTTGATCCGGAGCCAGACTCTGATCTCCCAGTCGGAAGTTGACGGGGCCTATCAGCAAATAAACGAAAAGATCAAGGTCCAGTATGTCCCAATCTCAAAAGAACCTTACGCCGAACCGATTGAACTGTCCCAGGCCCGGTTAGACGAATATTACAGCCAGAACCAGGCGCGGTTCCAGGTTCAGACCCAGGTCGAGATCCAGTATATCATAATCTCCCGTGATCGGTTTAAAGACAGTGTCCGGCTTGAATCCGAAGAGATCGAGGCCCGTTACCATGAGCGGCACCCGGCCTTCACCGATCAGACCGAGGAACCTCCGCCTCTGGAAGAGGTCGAAGATGAGATTCGGGCTGAGTTGATTGAGGAGAAGGCCCAGACCGCCGCCACGAAACTGGCCGAAAAAATCAACCTCGGGCTGGACGATGACAGCGGGCTGGAACAGCCGGCGGAAGAGTACTCTCTCCCGCTCGAGACCAGCGGCTACTTCGCCGCCGATGAAGCGGTTCCGGGGATCGGCAAGGTCCAGGAGATCAACCAAGCTGCTTTTACCATGGATACGGACGAAGTCGTCAGCTACCCGATCCCCATCCCGGAGGGTTTTCTCCTCTTTAAACTGACCGGGAAGAAGGGCGCCTCCCTCCTTCCCTTCGAAGAAGTCCGCGAAGAGGTCGACCAAATACTCAACGATGAGCTGACCTACCAGGAGACTGTGAAAGCCGCTCGGGAAGAACTGGCGGAGATCCGCGAGTTGATGGAGGAGAAGGAACTCGATTTCGGAGCGGCGGCGAAAGAACTGGAACTGGAGACGGTTACGACCCCGTTCTTTACGCGGGAGGGTTCGGACGATCTTCCGAGGTCAACTTATTTTGTCCAAGCCGCTTTCCTGACCCCTCCGGACCAGATCAGCGATCTCATCCCCACCGAGGATGGGTTCGCCTTCCTGACGGTCCTGAAGAGAGAGCCGGCCGAGCCGATGCCGGAAGAAGATAAAGAGAGGTGGAGAGGCATCACCCTCCAGACCAAGGCCATGCTAATCTCCGATACCTGGTTCAACAACCTGGTCCGGGAGTCTAAGTTCTCGATCACATATAAGGAACTGCAACCATAAATGGTAAGACCCGAAATCAGTTATTTATTTTAATATGCTTCTTCCAGTCTCGGCTCCCACCGGTTCCGGAGTCGCGGGTAGATTGGAAAGTCCTCGGTTAATTCCCCGGTCGCCTTCTTAATCCGGCCGATCGTCTTATCGCTGTCAATCCGGGAGACTACCTCCGCGATAAAGCCTCCGATCAGTTTCATCTCCTCTTCCTTCATCCCCCGGGTGGTCACCGCCGGAGTTCCCAGCCTGATCCCGCTGGTCTGAGCGGCGGAACTGGGATCGAAGGGGATCAGGTTTCGGTTACAGCAGATACCGGCCCGTTCCAGCGTCAGGGCCGCCTCCTTCCCGCTGATCCCTTTATTTCTGAGGTCGACCAGGAGCAGGTGATTGTCCGAACCGCCGGAGACCAGCCGGAAGCCCGCTCTTTGCAAGGACTCGGCCAATGCCCGGGTATTGAGGATAATCTGACGCTGGTATTCTTTGAACGCGGGTTGCTGGGCTTCCTTCAGGGCCACCGCCTTCGCGGCGATTACATGCATCAGGGGTCCTCCCTGGATCCCCGGAAAAACATTCCGGTCGATCTTCCGGGCAAACTCTTCCCGGCAGAGGATCATCCCTCCCCGGGGTCCCCGCATGGTCTTATGGGTGGTCACGGTCACGAACTCGGCATAAGGGATCGGATCCGGATGATACCCCGCTACGATTAATCCCGCGATATGGGCTATATCGGCCATCAGGTACGCGCCGACTTCATCGGCAATCTCTCGGAAACGGTCAAAATGAATCACCCGGGGATAAGCGCTGGCCCCGGCTATGATCAACCGGGGCCGATGCTCGCGGGCCAGACGGCGCGCATGATCGTAATCGATCAACTCGGTATCCGGGTCCACCCCATAGGAGACCACATGATACAGCTTCCCTGAAAAATTTATCTTATGCCCGTGGGTGAGATGTCCCCCATGGTTGAGATTCATGGCCAAGATAGTGTCGCCCGGCTGGAGGAAGGAGAAGTAAACCGCCATGTTGGCCTGGCTGCCGGAATGAGGCTGGACATTGGCGTGCTCGGCTCCGAAGAGTTCCCGGGCACGTTCGATGGCCAGACTCTCAGCCCGGTCCACCCACTGGCAACCCCGGTAGAAGCGCCGCCCCGGGTATCCCTCGGCGTATTTGTTGGTAAAGATGGAGCCCAGGGCAGCCAGAACCGCCGGGCTGACGTAATTCTCGGAGGCGATGAGATTTATCTCTTCCTCCTCTCTCAGCAGCTCACCGTGGATAGCCTTGGCGATATCATTGTCAAGATTCCATAGATTCTCCATTGTAAAATTATACTCCGCCAAATTTTATTTTATATTTACTCAATCCGATGGCCCAGGCAAGCTTCGATCTGCTCCCGGGTGATCGGGCCTTCCCGGAGGATACGTTCCGGGGAGACGGTGAGGTCGAGCACGGTGGAAGGCCGTCCCGAAACCTCACCTCCGTCTATGATCAGGTCGACTTTCCCTGAGAAATCCCTCCGAGCTACGGTACCGTCGGTGATCTCGGAATGCCCGCTGGGATTGGCGCTGGTAGCCACCATCTCAACCCCGATTTCTCCAATTAGCCGGCAAAGAAAATCATGGCCGGGGAAACGGAATCCGCGGCGGGATCCGTCCGAAAGGGTAAGAATAAGCGTTAACGGACCGGGCCAAAACTTTTCGGCCACCCGCCGGTGATCCGGATTTCTGAGACAGCTTTCAACTTCATCCAGACTCGCGATCAACCGGATTAGTGGCTTATCGGCCCTCCTTTTCTTTATCTCATATATCCTCTCCACAACCTCCCGGCGATTCCCGTCCCCCCCCAGGCCATAGACAGTATCCGTCGGGAAGACAATCACCCCTCCGCCTCTTACTACCCGGGCGGCTTCCGCCAGCACTTCCGAACGCCAACCCGGAGCATTAAGCTTAATAATCTGAGTCCTCAATAAAATTTTTACCGGGCAAGAAATTTAGCGGGAGTAAACCTTCACCGGTCCCGTCATCTCTTCCCATTTGAAGGTATAGAATGTGTGCGGGCTGTTGTAATCAAGAACCCGGAGGTCTTCTTTCTCTCCCAGTGACTGCGCCACGTACGGAAAACGGGCGCCGTAGCGCTCCCGGCAGAGGTCGACCGGAACCTCGAAAGCCGCGTATTTGTCGATCCCCTTAACTTTTAATTTCTCCACCAGCCCCGGATCATCCAGTGAAGGATAGGTGAATAAAATCAGGATCGGGCCCGAACCGGTAAAGAAGATTCCCGCTTTCATCTAAATCCCCCTTTTTTAAACCTAAATTGAATTGCATCATAGATCATCATGGATATCTTCAACCGCTTTCTTCGCCGGGCCGGATAGAAATTCTCCATAGATAGAGTAAAAATGATCGAAATGATCCGACTCTTCCGGCCCCAGATGTTTTTTATATTCCTTCTCCGAAAAGAAGTACCGGTAAGATTCAATATACTTAATCAATATATCGCGGGCCCAGGTTATTTGGCGGAACTTTTCCGCGGAACCATGTTTTTCTTCTTCGCGAAGCCGATCAGGATGATATCGCCGGGATAAAGCCCGATAGGCTCCCCTGATCTCCTCTTCAGTAACCATATCCGCCAGCCCCAATATCTTCCGCGCTTTATCGATTGCCTTAAACCCTTTCATTACTATAAACTCTCCCTCCCACTGCCCATATCACCACCACCGGCCCCGTTCCCGGTAGGTCTGGATGAACCGTTCGATCGACCGGTCCCAGGTCTTTTCCACGTCGTCCGGGAAGAAACATCCGGGTAACTCCCCCAACCTCCAATGGTATTGAATACACTCACAGCAGATCCCCTTCTTATCGCACGGCTCATAAGTACAGTTGCAGCGCGCTTTATTCTTCTCAACCCGGCACTCCATTATCTTCTTTCCTCGCTAATCTCTGCGTTCTCTGCTTCTTTGCGGTTAAATAAGTTGCAAAGCTATGTTCTTACATCGCAGGACCGCGGGCCAAAGATCATGGTCCCGATCCTCACCATGGTGGAACCCTCTTCAATCGCCACCCGGTAAGAGTTGGTCATCCCCATGGAAAGAATTATCATCTCTACCTCCGGTAATTCCATTTCTTTCAGCTTTTCGAAGAGAAGGCGCGTCTCCACGAAATACGGTCTCGCATCTTCCGGGTTTCCCGCCAGCGGGCCCATAGTCATCAAGCCTTTAATGGCCAGGTTCGGTAAGAGGGCGATCTCTTTGATCACTGATACCGCGTCCTCAGACAATATCCCGGCCTTCTGGGGCTCCCGGCCGCTGTTGATCTCAATCAGAACCGGCATCACCTTCCCGATGGCATAAGATCGTTTGTCGATCTCCCGGGCCAGGCGGAGCGAGTCAACGGTCTGGATCATATCAAAGATGCCAACGACTTTCTTCACCTTGTTGGTCTGGAGGTGGCCAATGAAGTGCCAACGGGCTCTCTCCACGACCTGCTCGTGAACCCGAAGGGCTTCCTGGACGTAATTCTCTCCGATAATTTTGATCCCGGCCGCGACCGCTTCCGAGATCTCAGCCACCGTCCTGGTCTTGGCGGCGGCGAGCACCTCTATCCCCTCCGGGATTTCTTCCAGCAATTTCCTGACATTCCCTGTTATCATAAACTCAGCTCCATGACTTTATTTGCGCTTAATTATACCACACGATATGATCTTATCGTGTCTTCCGGGTCGACACAACCACAAATCCCCCCTCGCCATATCCTTCCCGCGGAGGCTGAACAGAATCAATATCCGGGGGCATCTCAAAGATGGTCTGACAGATATCGACCTCCTTCCAGGCACCCGGAGAGAGCAGCTTGATAACTTCCGGAACAGTGAAGAATTCAGCTGTCTGGAAGAAGCGGCTCTTCCGTTTCTTCTCCTGATACAGCCTGCCCAGAAAGCTCTCCCGGTCTATCAAGCCCAAGATCAACTTTCCGGCGGGCCTCAATACCTCGCGGACCTCCTCGATCATCCGGGCCGGATCGGAAAGAAAACAGAGAACTGTAACTATAAGAACGTAGTCAAAGCTCCCGGGAATAAAGGGAAGCGACTCGCCCCTCCCCTGGACCACCCCAACCCCGCGGCGGCGGGCCCGGTCCAGCACCTCCCGGACCGGATCCAGACCCCACCTTATCCCTAACGTCCCGGAAAAACGCCCGGTCCCCACCCCGATCTCCAGGCCCTCCCCGGAATCGGGAAGGACTTTCGATAGACACGCCAGTTCCGACTGGTAGGCCGGGAGGTATTTATCGTACCACCGATCATACTCCGCCGGATCGAGCTGGAATGGATTGCTATCACTCATTATAATAATTTTAAGTTTTTGATAATAATTAAAACTGGTTATGTCCCAACGGAATCCCGTAAATCCTGTTAATCCTGTCAGATTTTTATTGCTATCCCGGGTACTCCCCGAAGAGTTTCCCCCAGGGTGACTCTTCCAGCCACCGGTCAACGACCTTCTTTCCTTTCAGCGGGTACCAGAAGTGGTCGTGGTAGTACTCGCTGGCAAAGATAAAGATATTGACCAGCGGGGTCCGGAAGAAGAGCTTCTGCAAGATCTTGAGCGGGCTCCGCCAGAGGAGCATCCCGATGCCGGTTCCCAGGTTGACCCCGACCTTGAAATCCCAGCTCTCTTCCGCTATCTCCGGCATGCCCACGATCTCGATCTCGCGGGGGTCGCCCTGCCCGAGGCCTCGCTCGGTAGCATGGTTGATATACCGGATGGACATCGGATCAAATCCCATGATCTTAGCCGAGACTGCGTCGATCGCCACCTGGTCGGCGGATGCCAGGATCACATCCTTCCGATAGGGAATTAGCGTCCTCGGCCCGGGCCCCGATCCGGCGGTCGTACCGTCCATGGTGCAGAAGATACCGGGATGGATCTCCTGCTGGATCGCCAGGAGATCAACGATCGTGTCATGGATCCAGGTATGGGTATAGTGACGATGAACATTCAACAATCCCCCGAAAGCGTTCTTGAGCGCCCCGGTGGTAACCGTGTAGGAGTGGGTCTTGACGGTGGGAAGGTGAACAATATTCTTCCCCGGGAAATAATCAGGGATATAGATCCCCTCCGGGAATATTCTTTCCAGAACCGCCATCTTCGCCTTCGGACGATAACGGATCCATTTCATGTCTTCGTCTTTGAAATTATACAGTTTGGGGATACCGTACTTCGCCAGCACCGGGCCGAACTTGTTATACCGCTCGCCGAGATCCGCGATCGTTACCACGGTCTTGTTATGGACATCGACCAGGTCGCTGAACCCCATCTTCTTCAGGGCCAGGATCGTTCCTTCCAGCTGCCAGGGAGTGGTATTGGCGCCAGGGTAAAGAAGATGCCAGCTGATATTGTCCTTGAGGATGGTGACCGCGGAACCATCCAGGCTCTCACTCATACCGGCCAGTTCGCAGAGCCGGACATAATCATCCAGGACAGTCTCGGGCTTGGTCCTGAGAATCGCGACTTTCGATTTTTTCATCATAACCTTCCTTTTGAGTATGGGAAACGGACATCTTCCCAGGCCGCCAAAATTATTCCTTCCCCATCTTGATCAATGACGAAAATAACACCTCAGCCGCAGTCTGTCAAATTCACAACTCGAATAAGTTCCTGTTTCGCCTGCTCCGTTAACGGGGGGAAATTTTGCGTCTTAAGTTCGTCTAAAGCCGGATCTTCGACCGCATCTTCGATAATAATTCTGTCGACCTCCCCGAAAAACTTCGTCTCGGGGCCCCGATTAAAGCTTCGGGGCGGGGCTAAGTTCATGAAGAACATACAAATAATCAGGCAAATCCATTGCCAATGATGGAATTATAGGATATATTATTGTTAATAATAAAGTTTGACTCGAAAAAGATAGCGGTTTCGATCACTCTGTCCATCTTATTCTCCTTCTTCGTCTTTCCGGACGGCAAAGCCGCTGAAAACGATATCCTCCCCTTTGAGCCGGGCGACACCCTGGAAGAGATTCGTTACAAGATCGACCACAACGGCTACAGCTTCACCGTCGATCACAACTGGGTCTTCGACATGTCTCCCGAGGAGAAGGCCCGGTTCTTCAGCCGGCGATTCCCCCTCCACCCGGCGGAAGGAGTCAGGGCTGTCGGCATGGGCCCCCTGGCCCGGCAACTCGGCAGGACACTCCCTGCCAGCTTCGACTGGCAAAGTTACAACGGCCATGCTTACATCGGGGCGGTCCGCGACCAGGGGCTCTGCGGCTCCTGTTACGCCTTCGCCGCCTGCGCCGCCGCCGAGGGGACTTACAACTACGCGATGGGGTTTTACGACGGCAACTGCATCGACTTCTCCGAATCTTATATTGCCTGGTGTTTGGGTAGATACGGTCCTTATGGTCCCGATCCGACTACAGGTCATTTTGGTGGATGCGACGGAGCTGACTACGACTACATGGAACTGGAAGCCCTCACCGTGGAAGGAATCTGCGACGAAGCTGACTTCCCCTATCAGGAGAACGACCCCGGCTTCTGCACTCACTGGGACGACCAGACCTACGTCTTCCAGTCCTGGCACCGTATCCCCTGCAATGCTATCGAAGCGATCAAGACCGCGATCTGGACCTACGGTGTCGTGGATGCCGCGGTCTATGCGGGCAGCGCTTTTTCTTCTTACAGCGAAGGAATCTACGAGGATACTAACATAACCTGCTATTCATTTCCCTGCTATTACACGCCAACCAACCACGCCATCTCCCTGGTAGGCTGGGACGACTCTCCTCCGGAAGGTGGAGGCGGCGTCTGGATCCTCCGCAACTCCTGGGGAGATACCTGGGGAGAGTCGGGCTACATGCGAATCCGCTATACCTCAGCCCGGGTCGCCTGCGAGGCCTGCTACCTGGTCTATCAGCCGCCGACTTCACCCACACCGAGTCCGGTAACAACGCCGACACCGACGCCGGAGATCTGCACGCGGGTTGATGAAGGTTTTGACGGGTTTGACCTGGGGACGCGTCCGGAGGGCTGGACGTTCACGGACTGCAACGCGGACAGTGACACATATACCGCGGTGGGAGATTATGGCCATCTCTCGCCATCGATCAAGCTGGACGCGACGGACAACAGTATAGAGACAGAAGAGTTCGCGAATGGTGATTGGGTGCAGTTCTGGGTGAAGGGTATGGGGACGGACGCGACGAGCAGCCTGCTGGTGGAGGAGTATTACGGTGGCAGTTGGAGTGAAGTTACCGATATTTGCAGTCTCCCCGAAGCCGGGACCACGATTGGAAATTTGGCGATGCTGTCGACAGCCACGCGGCTGAAGTTCACCTATACGAAGGTGACTGGCGATCTGGCGTTTGACGACGTGCTGGTAAAATGCCTGATCACGCCGACGCCGACGCCGAGCCCGGTGACGACCTCGACACCGACGCCGAGCCCGGTAACAACGCCGACACCGACACCGAGTCCGGTGACGACCTCAACACCGACACCGAGTCCGGTGACGACCCCGACGCCGAGCCCGACACCGACGCCTTCGGGCCGATGTAGCTGGATACACGACTACAACGGGGACGGCACCTCGGATATCGGCATCTTCCGTCCGGCGACCAGACTGTGGGCGATCCGGGGACTCACCCGGGCTTACTTCGGCGGGTTCGGGGATGATCCGGTCCCCGGAGACTACAACGGCGACGGGACGACCGGGATCGGGATCTTTCGGGAAAGCTGCGGTCTCTGGGCGTTGCGTTCAGTAACCCGGGTCTACTTCGGAGGTTCCTCGGACCTCCCGCTCCCCGGGGATTATAACGGCGACGGCACCTGGGATATCGGCATCTTCCGGGCCTCCTCCGGCCTCTGGGCGATCCGGGGACTCACCCGAGCTTACTTCGGCGGATACGGAGACGAGCCGGTCCCCGGTTATTACAATGGAAATGGGAGGCAGGATATCGGTATATTCAGACCCGGTTCCGGCCTCTGGGCGATCCGCGCCGCGACCCGGGTTTACTTCGGCGGCACTTCCGATGAGACCGCCCCCGGCGACTATTCAGGGAGCGGGAGCTGGATGCCCGGTATCTTCCGCCCCTCTTCCGGACTCTGGGCGATCCGGGGGATCACCCGGATGTACTACGGCTGCTGCCTTGACTGGCCCGTCCCGGCGGGCTACGCGGGTGTCGGCAAGGACTCGATCGGCATCTTCCGGGAGAACTCCGGCCTCTGGGCGGTCCGAGGAGTAACCCGGGCTTATTTTGGCGGAAGTTCCGATATACCGGTGACGAGATGAATAGTGACTGGTGACTGGTGAATAGTGACTGGTGAATGGTTGAACCGCTAAGACGCGGAGAATGCATAGGGTGGGCATTTTATTTCGGGCATTTTATTTCTGTTCTCAATAATACTGTTCAATGATTATAATTTTTCGGAGAATATTTTAAGAAGTAAACAGGAGGAGATCATGAAAAGAACTGCCGGAACAGCCCTGATCTTTCTGCTCATCGCCGTTCGCCCCGCCGCGGCCCAGCTAACCCTTGACTTCGCATGTATCGTTCGACTGAACTTTGCCTACGTACCTTCTCCAACCCCGGTTATGACGCCGGTGCTCGCGGCTACCCCCACGCCGGAGCCGAACGTTCCCCAGCCCTTCTTCCTCCTCGAGTCCGGGGACTATAACGGCAACGGAACTTCCGATATCGCCCTCTTCCGGAAGTTAACCGGACTCTGGGCGGTCCGGGGAGTCACCCGGGCTTACTCCGGCGGACCCGGTGACCTCCCGACCTCCGGAGACTTTACTGGCGACGGGACCACCGATATCGCCCTCTTCCGGCCCACAAGCGGCCTCTGGATCCTCCGGGGGATCTCCCGTACCTACTTCGGCCAACCCGGCGACTTTCCCTGCCCGGCTGATTATGACGGCGACAGCTGCGCCGATATCGCCCTCTTCCGGGGGATGTCCGGACTCTGGGCGATCCGGGATATAACCCGAACCTACTTCGGGGGGTTTAGCGACCGGCCCGTCCCGGGTGACTACAACGGCTCCGGGTCCGCGGCCATCTCCATCTACCGGCCCTCCCGGGGGCTCTGGGCGCTGAGAGGAATCTCTCGTTTCTACTTCGGCACCGCCGGAGACTGGGCGCTCCCCGGGGACTATGATGGTGACGGAGAGAGCGAGTTCGCGATCTTCCGGCCGGATACGGGGATGTGGGCCGTCCGCGGGCTGACCCGGCTTTACTTCGGTACCCGCCTCGATTGGCCGATACCGGCCGACTTAAATGGGGACGGCACGGCAGCCATTGCCGTCTTCCGCCGGAACTGCGGCCTCTGGGCCGTCCGCAGTCTGACCCGGCTTTATTTCGGCGCCTGGGGAGATACACCGGTGACGAGATAGAGGATGGTGACTTGTGATTGGGGAATAGGGAATAGGGAATTTCTGCGTTTATATCCTCAGGGCCTGCGACAAGATCTTAGCTTGTCCAGGTCCCTCTCATGTGTTTTAATACCTCTGCTTACTCAACTGCCGGCTCCGGAGAATATATCTATGAGTACCGCGATCGCCGCTCTGGCCCTGGACGGGGCGAAGAAGATCCATCAACTAACTGTTCAGGAGTTTGAAAAGATCCTGAAACAAAAAGGCCCTGATACCGAGATATCCTTCCCCGGGACAGGCTATTGCTTCCCCCTGGCCTACGCCCTGCTGGGAGCCGAAGTACGGGTGCTGGGTGATATCTCGCCCGTCCTGGAAGCCGCCCGGAAGATTCTGCCGACGGCGCCCCCTGATAAATCAGCCTGGAAAGACCCTCTCGGCGATCTCGCCGCCGCCGGGCACGCCACCCTTCTTGCCGGGGAGGCAATGGTGGGACTCCGTTACCTGACCGGGGAAGAACCCCGTGAGGGTTGCCAGGGTTTTATCATCGACGAGATGCTACGGACTCTGGGAATACAGCTGGTCGATGGGAGGATCGCGGGTTTTGCCGCTCTTCTGGGAGCGGCGCCGGACAGCGCCACCGCCGTCGAGATCGTCCGGGGCTTCCAGAAGAAGAACATCCTGGTCTTCGTGGGGGGTGAGAGCGGGGGAACGAGCATTATCGATCAACTCAAGGAGGAAAAGGTCAAGTTGGGATGGGATAACTACCTGGTTCCCTATGGAAGAGACACCTTCAGCGCCATCTTCGTATTGAACTGGGCGACCAGAGTCCCTCTTACATACGGCGGACTGAAGAAGGGAGAAAGAGAAGATATCATCCGATACTGCCGGGAGCGCGTCCCGGCCCTGGTAGTCGCCCTGGGGGAGATTGATGAATATAAAGTCGCGGCGGCGGCGGGGGCAATCAGTCTCGGCTTCCCGGTCATCACCGACAACGAGGTCCCCCAGCTCCTGGAGCCGGGACTTTGTCTCCATGAAGCCCTGGTCGCCGAACCCGATTATGAGCAGATCGTTGCCCGCTCGATCCAGACCCGGGGGATCAAGGTCCGGGTCAAAGAGATCCCTATCCCGGTCCCCTACGCGGCCGCTTTTGAGGGGGAAAGAGTGAGAAAGGCGGATATGCGGGTTCAGTTCGGAGGCAAATACTCGACCGCTTTTGAATATCTCAAGATGGACGACCTGGATCGAGTTGAAGACGGTAAGATCGAGGTAATCGGGGATAACCTGGACTCAATCGAGGAGGGAGGCCATCTTCCCCTGGGGATAGTAGTGACGGTGGCCGGACGAAATGCGCAGAAAGAATTCGAGTCGATCCTGGAGAGACACCTCCATAGTTTTATCAATGAGGCGATGGGTGTGATGCACGTCGGGCAGAGAAACATTATCTGGCTAAGGATCAACCGAGAAGCATACCAATCCGGTTTCCGGCTCAGTCATCTGGGGGAGATTATCGTCGCCCGCCTTCATAATGACTTCGGGGCCATCGTCGATAAAGTGCAGGTTCAAATTTTTACCGGGGAGGATGAGGTCGCGCGGGGGATCGAGGAAGCGCGGAAGTCATATGAAGCCCGTGACGAACGGATGGCCGGGATGACCGATGAATCGGTAGAGACTTTTTACAGCTGTACCCTCTGCCAGAGCTTCGCCCCCAATCACGTTTGTATTATCAGTCCGGAACGGCTGGGGCTCTGCGGAGCCTATAGCTGGCTGGACGGCAAGGCATCCCATGAGATCACACCGACCGGCCCCAATCAACCCGTTGAGAAAGGGAGAGTGATCGACCGGGAGATCGGACAGTGGGAAGGGATCAACGAATTCGTTTACGAAGCTTCACACCGGTCCCTGGAACGCTTCAGTATCTACTCCATGATGATCGATCCGATGACCTCATGCGGCTGCTTCGAGTGCATCCTGGCGATCATCCCGGAAGCGAACGGGGTGATGGTGGTCAACCGCGAACACGCCGGGATGACCCCCTGCGGGATGGACTTTATCACCCTGGCTGGGATGGTGGGGGGCGGTGTTCAGACCCCGGGCTTCCTGGGAATCGGACGTCTTTATGTCACCAGCCACAAATTTATCTCCGGGGACGGAGGGTTGAAGAGGCTGGTCTGGCTGACCCGGGAACTTAAGGAACAGTTGAAAAAGCGGCTGATTAAACGAGGGGAAGAGATTGGGATCCCCGACTTCTATGATATGATTGCCGATGAGAATATCGCCGTCGACTCCGCGGCCCTACTGGAGTTTTTAGAGAAGAAGAATCATCCAGCCCTGAGTATGGAACCGATGTTTTAATATAACCTTGTCAATAGGATATACAACAAATGGCCTTGACCGGACTCGACATATACAAACTGCTGCCGAAGACCAACTGCGGGGACTGCGGCTCCCCTACCTGTCTGGCCTTCGCCATGAAGCTGGCCTCCAAGCAGACCTCGCTCGACGAGTGCCCCCATGTCAGCGATGAAGCAAGGGCTAAACTGGGAAGTGCCGCGCAGCCGCCCATCCGCCTGGTCACCATCGGAACCGGGGACCGGAAGGTCGAACTGGGAAATGAGACGGTGCTCTTCCGGCACGAGGAGACCTTCTACCACCAGACCGCCCTGGCGATCCGCCTGAAGGAAGACGACCCGGAGTCGGAGTCCCGAGTGGAGGATATCAACAAGCTGCGCTTCGTGCGGGTGGGGGAGGATATCTCCGTCGATCTGGTGGCCCTTACGGAAGAGTCCGGCGACCCGGAGAAGTACAGTGCCTTTGTCGAAAGATGCAGAGCAAATACCAATCTGGCCCTGATCCTGGTCAGCGGCTCCCCTGATTGCCTGAAAGCCGCCCTGGAGAAGGCGGGAGATACCAGACCGCTGATCTACGCGGCCACCGCCGGAAATCTCGAGGAGATGGCCGGGTTGGCCCGGCAATACTCCTGTCCGCTGGCGGTCAGGGGAAAAGGCCCGGAAGAGACGGCCCGGCTGGCGGACCGGATCAAGGAAATTGGGGTGGAGGATCTGGTCCTCGATACCAGCCCCGCGAGCCTCCGGGACGAACTGACTGATCAGGTGATCATCCGGAGGCAGGCTTTGAAGCGTCACTTCCGCCCCCTGGGCTACCCAACCATTGCTTTTACCGATCCCAACACCGACAAGTTCTCCCGGGCCCTGGAGGCTTCGGTCTTCATCGCCAAATACGCCGCGATCGTGGTAACCGACCTGAGCGAGCCGGAGTACATCCTCCCCCTCCTCACCACCCGTCAGAACATTTATACCGACCCCCAGAAGCCGATCCAGATGGAACCGAAACTCTACGAGGTCGGAAACCCCGACCGGTCGTCCCCGCTCCTGGTTACCACCAACTTCTCCCTTACCTACTTCACGGTCGAGGGGGAAGTGGAAGCCAGCCGGATCCCCGCTTATCTGTTGATTGTGGATACCGAAGGCACCTCGGTCCTGACTGCCTGGGCCGCGGATAAGTTCAACGCCGAGACCATCACCCGGGCGCTCGATGAGTCCGGAGTTGTCGAAAAATTAGACCATAAAAATCTCGTTCTTCCCGGATACGTCGCCGTACTCTCCGGCAAGCTCGAGGACGAATCAGGCTGGAAGGTCCTGGTCGGCCCCAAGGAGGCTTCCGGGATACCGAAGTTTTTGAAGGCAATGAAAAAAAGAAGTGCCTAAAGTGAACTAAAGTGACTAAAGTGAGCTAAAGTGACTAAAGTGAAGCAATTTACAGTTACATTTTTACCCTCGGGGAAGAAGATCGTGGTGGAAGAAGGTGGGACCATCTTCAAGGCGGCGGAGGAGGCCGGTGTCCATCTGAACTCGATCTGCGGTGGAGAAGGGACCTGTGGAAAATGCCGGGTTATTATCAAATCCGGCGAGGTCCGCGGGGGCGCCTCCTCCCTTCTCAGTGAAGAGGATGCCGCTAAAGGATACGTCCTCTCCTGCCAGGCCACCATCCACTCCGACATTACCGTTGAGGTCCCCCCGGAGAGCTCCGCTCTCCAGACCGCGGAGGGTCGAGAAGAGACATCAGGCCGCTTTCGCTCGCTGGGAGACTGGGACTTTAATAAGACCGGCTTCGCTCTGGATCCGCTGGTAAAAAAGATCCATCTCAAGCTTGCCACCCCCACACTGGAAGATAACCTGGACGACCTGGCCCGGCTCCTCCGCGGGGTCCGCCGGGAGACCGGGCTTGACGCGCTGACCGCCCCGCTCCCGATCCTGAAAGAACTCCCCACCCTCCTCCGTGACTCCGGCTGGGATCTGACCGCGACCACGGCCAACCGGGGAGGTTCGGCGGAAGTCATCCGCATCCAGGCGGGCGATACAACCGGGCAAAACTACGGCCTAGCCCTCGACATCGGCACGACAACAGTGGTGGCCCACCTGATCGATCTCAAGGACGGCCGCACCCTGAACGCGGCCGCCGCTTATAACTCCCAGATAGTCTTTGGGGAAGATGTCATCAAGCGGATCATCCGCTCCGAAGAAGACGGGACCGAACCCCTCTCCCGGGCCGTCCGCCGGGATATCAATAAATTAATCCGCACTCTCTCCCATCAAGCGAAGTTGAAGCCGGATGAGATCACCGCACTGATCTGCGCCGGGAACACCACCATGATCGCCCTCTTTCTGGGGATCACACCCCGTAATATACGGCGCGAGCCCTATATCACGCCGCTGGCCTCTCCACCTTCCCTCCGGGCTTGCGACCTGGATATTCATATAAATAAAGATGGCATTATTTACTCCGTTCCGGGGATCGCGGGCTGGGTGGGCGGAGATATAACCGCCGGGGTGCTCGCCTCCGGGATGGACCGCTCCCCGGCTCTCTCACTCTTCATCGACATCGGCACCAACGGCGAGATCGTGGTCGGCAACCGGGAGTGGAGACTCGCCTGCTCCTGTTCGGCGGGGCCGGCATTTGAAGGGAGTGGCGTCACCTGCGGGAGCCGGGCGGTCGCCGGGGCGATTGATCGGATCGACCTGAAAGACACTGAGACGGTTGAATACCAGACGATTAACGGCCGCCCCCCGGTCGGAATCTGCGGCTCGGGGTTGCTGGACGCGGTATCCGAGTTCTTCCGGGTGGGGGTAATGGGAAGAGACGGCCGATTTGATCCGGGCAGCAGATCCTCCCGGCTGGGTGAACACGAGGGCGAGCCTGCCTTCGTTATTGCGCGGGGCGGGGAATCCGCGGACGGGAGCGAGATCGTGATAACCCAGGCCGATATCGACAACCTGGTCCGGGCCAAGGCGGCAATTTACGCCGGGATCTCCGTTCTCTTAAAGGCCGTCAATCTCGATATGGGCCGGATTGAGCGGATCTACGTTAGCGGCGGTTTTGGGAATTACATCAACATCAAGCGGGCCATCTGCATCGGGCTACTGCCGGATATCGTTCCGGAGAAGATCTCTTTTATCGGGAACGGGGCGGTGCGGGGGGCAAAAACCATCCTTCTCTCACGGCCAGCCCGCGAGCAGGCTCAACGGATAGCGTCTTCCACCACCTATTTTGAGTTGAGTACCGATAATAATTTCATGGATGAATATACCCGGGCGATGTTTCTGCCTCATACTGATATTGAAGACTTTCCGAGCTGTCCAGCTCGGGAAGATGGAAAATAATAATGGAAGAAATAAAAGAAAAATGGACCGGCGCAGTCAATACGGTAACCGTCGGCGCAACCGAAAAGGAGGGCGGTACCAGAAAATCGACCGTAACGATAGGCGGCGAGACCACCCTTCCCTTCCTCCATTTTGAAGGATCCATCCCCTACCGTCCGGCACTCGCGCTCGACGTGCTCGACAACCTCCCCGAGGAATGGCCGGAGGTTTTGAAGGAGCCGTACCGCGACGTTCTGGACAATCCCGCTCAGTGGGCCGCCCTCTGTGAAGAGAAATACGGCGCGGATATGATCTGCCTGCGGCTGAAGAGTCTCCATCCCGATTGGGGGGACACCGCCCCCGAGCGGGCCGCCGAGACGGTTCAGGCGGTCCTGGAAGCCACCACCATACCCCTGATCATCTGGGGATGCGATGATCCGGAGAAAGACAACCTGGCACTCCCCCTCTGCGCCCAGGCGGCGGCCGGAGAGAACTGCCTGATCGGGTTCGCCACCGAGGACAACTATAAAACCCTTGCCGTCGCCTGCCTGGCCGATCATCATAAGATCGTGGCTCAGAGTCCGATCGATATCAACATCGCCAAGCAGGTCAATATCCTCATCAGTGAGATGGGCTACAAGCCGGAAGACATTGTCATCGATCCAAACACAGGAGCCCTGGGTTACGGGATTGAGTACACTTATTCAATTATGGAACGGATCCGGTTGGCGGCGCTGGACGGGGACAGGATGATGGCGATGCCCATCATCTGTGACGTGGGTTTTGACTCCTGGCGGACCAAAGAAGCAAAAGCTTTAAAGGAACAGTTCCCGGGCTGGGGAGATGAGGGTGTGCGGGGTCCGCTCTGGGAGGCGATGACCGCCGTCCTTCTCCTCCAGGCGGGGGGTGATATCGTCAACCTCCGGCACCCGATGGCCCTGGAGAAGGTCAGGAAACAGATTGATGCTCTGATGGGGAATGGGGAATAGGGAATAGGGAATGGGGGACATTGATAAATTCTAACCTGAAAAACTGAACGTTCAACTTTCAACTTCGAACTTTCAACTTCGAACTTCGAACTTCGCACTTCGAACTTATTACCATGTACATTATCAGTGAAAGAATCAACGGGATGTTCAGCGCGGTTAAGAAGGCCATTGCCGCGCGTGATGAGGCGACCATCCAGAAGATTGCGCTCCGCCAGATTAAAGCCGGCGCCCGGGCGCTGGATCTGAACGTGGGGACCGCGACCGACGATCAGATCGGCGCCATGGTCTGGCTGGTGGAGTCGGTTCGTGAAGTAACTGATGCCACCCTCTGCCTCGATAACCCAAAATTCGAGGTCATAAAAGCCGGCGCTGAGGCCTGCGGAGATAATTTCATTATCAACAGCACCACCGCCAAAGAGGCGGATCTGGCAACATTTCTCCCCCTAGCGGCGGAGACCGGAGCAAAGATCATCGCGCTTACACTGGACAAGAATGGGGTTCCCAACACGGCCGAAGGACGGGTGGAGATCGCCGCGCAGATCATAATCGCGGCTGAAGCCGCCGGAATCACCCCCGACCGTATCTACCTCGACCCAATCACGCTGCCGATCAACGTGGCCCAGGATCAGCCAAAGAAGATGCTGGAGACCATCAGCCAGGTCAAGCTCCTCTCTGACCCATCCCCCCGCGTGGTGATTGGGCTGAGCAACCTTTCCCAGGGAACGAAGGAGAAGTCGCTCCTAAACAGCGCTTTTCTCGCCATGGCCATGGGAGCGGGTCTGGACGCGGCTATCCTCGACCCGGAAGACAAACTTCTGATGGATACCATGATCAGCGGCGAGGTTCTTCTCAATAACACCATCTATAGCAACGACTATCTCAAGGCCTGGCGGGCATGAAGATGGGGAATAGTGACTGGTGACTGGTGAGTGAAGACATGACTGAAATAATTGATGGCAAAGAGTTCGCCCGGGAGATCCGCGAGGAGGTCCGGCGGGAGGTGGAACTGCTCAAAGAGCAGACCGGCTCTGTTCCCGGTCTGGCCGTGGTCATGGTCGGGGAAAACCCGGCCTCCGAGGTCTACGTCCGGATGAAGGAGAAGGCCTGCCAGAACGCGGGGATCGCCTCTTTCCAACACCGGCTCTCCATCGAGACCGGGGAGGAGGAGCTGCTGGACCTGATCGGCAACCTGAACCAAGACCCCGGGGTCAGCGGAATTCTGATTCAGCTCCCCCTGCCCGACAGGATAGATGAAGGGAAAATCCTGTGCGCCGTCTCCCCCGCCAAGGACGTTGACGGATTTCATCCCGCCAATGTGGGAAGGTTAATGCTGGGGGAAGAGACCTTCCTCCCCTGCACCCCCCTGGGGATACTGGAACTGCTCCATAGAAGCGGCCACCCGCCCCGGGGTAAGCACGTGGTGGTGGTGGGGCGGAGCAATATCGTCGGCAAACCGATCGCCATGATGCTGGTCCAGAAGAAGGAAGAAGCCAACGCCACGGTCACTATCTGCCACACCGGGACCCCGGATCTCGCCGCCCTCACCCGGCAGGCCGATATCTTGATTGTCTCCGCCGGGAGGCCCGGAACCATTACCGCCGGGATGGTCAAGGAAGGAGTTGTGGTCATCGATGTCGGCGTCAATGAAGTCGGGAGGAACCCGGAGGGTAAAAGAATCCTGGTCGGTGACGTGGATTTCCCGGGGGTTCGTGAGAAAGCCGGGGCCATCACCCCGGTCCCCGGCGGGGTGGGACCGATGACTATCGCCATGCTCTTAAAAAATACTCTGCGTGCTTATAAATTGCAGATCGGGTTAACGCCTTCGGTCTCAACTAAAAATTTTCCGGAGGAAAAATTTTAAAATGAGAGCCTACATCGGCGCGACCAGGCAGAACGACGGAAAGACGGTCATCTCCTTAGGGCTGATGCATGCCCTGAGGAAGCGGGTCAAATCGATCGGCTACATGAAACCGGTCGGCCAGCAGTTTATAAATATCAACGGGGAAAAGATCGATAAAGACGTTGTCCTGTTGGCCAACATCTACAACCTGAAAGACAAACTATCCATTATGAGCCCGGTGGCTATACCGAGAGGCTTCACCGAGGATTACATCAATCATCCAGGCCGTAAACAACTGAGAAATAAAATCATTAAAAGCTTTCATACTATCGCCCGGGACAAAGATATTGTCTTGATCGAAGGGACAGGACACGCCGGAGTCGGCTCGGTCTTTGACCTTTCCAATGCGAAGGTCGCCAAGATCTGCCGGGCTAAAGTAATCATGGTCAGCCTGGGGGGGATAGGTCGGCCGATTGACGAGATTCTTCTTAACAAAGCGATGTTCGATAAAAAAGGGGTTGAGATTTTAGGAGTGATCATAAATAAAGTGCGAAAGGATAAGTTTGATAAGGTCAACACCCTGGTCAGAAAGTCCCTCCACGCGAGAGGGATCGAGGTCCTGGGAGTTATCCCCTTCGTTCCCATCCTCTCCACCCCTACTATGGGTGAGATTCTGAGGGCAATCGGGGGAAGTTTAATATCAGGGGAGAAGCGGCTTGGCGTGCAAGCCGGGAGATATGTCATCGGGGCGATGCCCCCTTCCACCGCTTTCGATTACTTTAATAAACGCTATCTCCTCATCACGCCGGGCAATCGCGAGGATATTATTCTGGCCGCGATCAGCCACTCCCTGGCCGATGATACGACGGAAGTATTACTGACCGGGATCATTATTACCGGCAAGATCATGCCCCATCAGAATATCCTCAATTTGATTAGGAAGACCGGCTTCCCACTGATCGCGGTAGATAATGACACCTATACCGTAACCTCGAAGATCACCAATCTGACCTTCAAGATCAAGCCGGAAGACCGGACAAAAGTTTTCGAGATTCAGTCGCTGGTGGAACGCTACGTGGATATTGACAAGACCTTTTCTTTACTTCAACGAAACAAATTGCGCACTGTTTAAGAATTTTCAGCCGGTGGCGCCAACTTAATTATTCATTAGTCTTCCCGGAGTCCGATGTCGAAACTAATTGGTTGAGGGTCTTTCCCAATTCTTTTAGTTCAACCGGCTTCATTAATACTTTACTGGTATATGTCTCCAGTTCCTTCATATCTTTTTCCGGGATACGGCTTCCGCTGATGACTACAACCCGGCTCTTCGGTGATAACTTATGCACCTGCCGCAACAGATTTATCCCGGATAGTCCGGGCATTACATAGTCCAGGAGAATAAATTCATATCTTCCTTCCCGGCAGAGCCGAAGTGCTTCCTCCCCATTGGAAGTGGTGGTAACCTCCATCCCTGCACCGGTCAAGTATCTTTCAAAAACATTTAACAGGACTTCTTCATCATCGATCACCAGAATATTTCTTTCCCGCAGGTTGTTCAGCCGGGAAGGATGTTCAACCGCCTTCTGTTCCTGTTCGGGCACTGACAACGCCTTGGGAATGGTCAATATGAACGTGGCCCCACTCCCCCGCTGACTCTCGGCCGTGATGCTTCCTCCATGTTCTTCCATGATCTGCCGGGAAATCCAGAGACCGAGACCCAAACTCGGAACTCCATCTTTATGCTCCACCTTCTTCGTAGTGAAGAACGCCTGGAAGATCAAGGGAATCTCATCCTCCGGAATTCCGATTCCGGTATCGGTAACCCGGGCCTCCACCACTCCGTCGGTATCATTCACCTGAACAGTCAACACTCCTTCCCCGGCCGAAATCATGGCATGATAGGCGTTCATAATTAAATTAACAAAGACCTGCTCGAGTTGTGAAGAATCAGCCATTACCCGCGCCGGATCTTTATATATCCTTCTCACCCGGATATTGGAGAGGTTTAATTCCCTCTCATGCAGAGAGATCGCCTCGTCGATAATCTTGGTCAGGTCGACCGGCCGCGGCTGGAGCTTCTCGCGCCGACCGAAGGTACTGAGCCGGTGGATCATGGTCTTCGCCCGGCGGGTAAGGCGGAGAATGGTCGAGCAGGCCTTCTTTACCTGGGCCTGGTCGCTAACATCAAAGTAAGCCAGTTGGGTGTAGCCACTGATTCCCATCAGGATATTATTGAAATCATGGGCAATGCCCAGGGACATTGTTCCTACCGTTTCCAGTTTTGACGTCTCCCGAAGCCGTTCCTCAGATCGTTTGAGCTCGGTGATATCACGCCCTATAACCACCAATCCTTTCCGGCTGCCGTCGGGATGGAAAATCGGGACCTTGATGACATCCAGGACGGTCTTGGTGCCATCGCGTCTCGGGATAACCTCTTCTCCCCGCGAGAGCACCCCTTTCTTCCAGGCTTTCTCATCACTCTCCTCACAAGCCAGAAAGGCCTCGCGGTAAAAACCGCTCAGTTCGGCCAGTTCGGTGTCCTTCTTCCCCCGGTAATCGATCTCTTCCATTTCGAAGAGCCGGACGATAGCATCGTTCGTCACCAGCCAGCGTCCCTCGCTGTCTTTGAAACAGATGATATCCGGTGACGCATTAATCAGGGTCCGCAACCGCTCCTCGCTTTCCTGCAGAGCGTCATTAGACTCTTTCCGGGCGGTAATATCCCGGGAGATGCCAATATAGCCTATTACTTCTCCATCTTTTCCATAAATAGTATTTACAATCAGTTGAACCGGGAAGACGGATCCGTCTTCCCGGCGATTGAAGACCTCCCCGGTCCAGAAGCCATCCCGGGCTTCCGCGGCGACCAGTTCGGCCAATCCCGGCGGGTTGCCGGAAATGCCCTCGAAAAAGTCGTAGGCCTTTTTCCCCCCAACCTCTTCCGGTGTATAGCCATGGGTAGACTTAATGGCCTTGTTGGCGTAGATTACGTTATGCTCCAGATCGGTGATATAGACCGCGTCCTTCAAGCTGGACAGCGCGCTGGAGAGCAGATGAAGCTGTTCCTCGGCGGTCCGGTCCTTGATGATATCGGTGGAGGAACCCGGGGTTTCTTTTTTCTTTTTACTATTCATCCTTTGCCTTCCTTCACGGCTTAATTTTACTTTCCAATCTGCGGGAGGTCCTGAGAGACGGCATACCACTTCTCGTAGATACTATCATAGACGCCGTCAGTATCCAGTTTCTTCAGGGCCACGTTAAGCTCGGCGAGCAGTTCTTGATTCCCTTTATTTACCGCGATCGCGTAATCCTGATGGTCGAGTCCACTCTCCACGATCTTGAACTTATAATGGCGATTTGCCATCGTCCACCGGAGGATGGGCTCATCGATTAATATTATCGCCACCTCCCGATTCTTCAACGCCCGGGCCAGCCGTTCGGGAGAAGCATAAGTCTTCCGGGTCGCCTTGAGATTCTTGCGGGCCCAGCTCTCCCCGGTGGTTCTCCTCATCACCCCAACTTTTATCTTGCTGCTCAAACCATTCCTGAAGGCCACTCTATCCCAGTCCACATCCCGGGGGGCGGCCACCGCCAGGCTGGTTCGAAAATAGGGGATGGTGAAATCAAAATACTGTTTCCTATCCTTGGTAACCGTCATACTGGAGAGGACCGCGTCGGCCCCGCCGGTTCTCAAGGTGCTGGCAAAAGTGGGGATATTAAAAATCTGCTTGATCCATTTTACCTCAGCCACCATTTCTTTGCCCAGTGCCTCCCCGAGATCAATCTCAAACCCGACATTCTTAAAGTTATCCACGAACGCGAACGGCGGAGAAGTGAGATCGCTGATAAAACGGAGCGTTCTCTTCTGCGGTTCCTGGCCTTTAGGCTCTTCCGGGGGCGTCATCGCAATTACCAGGGCGGGGAGAAGAAAAACAGCCGGCACCAGCCACAACAAAAATCGACTTTTCATAATATAATAATCTCCTTATAACTTATAAGAAATTAACCTGACCTGTCTCCTCCGAGGACTCCCGACAGAGGCCGCGGCCCCTTACACGCAAAAAAGGCGAAGGAGGTTCTTGAGCTCGGTGGGCTTTTGCAGATAGGCCTCCACCAGCGGTTTGAGCTTAAGTCCATCATCCTCGGGAATCGGTTGACCCGTGAAGATGAATAAACGGCTGGACGGGGATGCCTCGGCAACTTTGCCGACCATCTCTTTGCCGGAAAGCCCCGGCATCACATAATCAAGCAGGATAAAGTCGAACTTGTTTTCGCGGCAGAGGGAGAGAGCTTCCTCCCCCTTTTCGGCTACCGTGACCTCGATGCCGTGAGCGCTCAGATATCTCCTGATTATCTCCAGCAGGTCCGGCTCGTCATCCACCACCAGCAATGTTTTCTTGGTGCCGATAACCTCCTCCACCTCCGGCTCCTTCCCAATATTTGGAGAGACATTATTCCTGGTAATCGGCAGACGGACGGTAAAGACCGTCCCCTCGCCCAGCCGGCTCTCCACCTCGATCTCCCCGCCATGTTCCTCGACGATCTGCTTGACGATCCATAGTCCCAGGCCCAGACTGGGAATTACCGACTTTTCCTGTATCCCTTTACTGGTAAAGAAGGGGATAAAAATCTTTGAGAGGTCCTCCGGTGGGATCCCAATCCCGGTGTCCCGGATCCGCACCTCCACCATCTCCTCCTTATCCATTATCTCGATCGTGATCCTTCCTTCTCTCTTCGGGGCGATGGCCTGGCGGGCGTTCAGGATCAGGTTGAAGAAGACTTGCTCCATCTGTAAAAAATCCGCCATGATGAGGCTGGGATGGTTGTATTCTTTTATTACTTTAATGTCGGACAGATACAGTTCCCGTTCCTGGAACTTGATTACCTCATCAATGATCTTGGTCAGCGCTGCCGGCCTGGGCTGCGGCTTCTCCCTCTTGCCGAAGACACTCAATCTCCGAATCATGGCCTTCGCCCGGGCCACGAGGCGGAGAATCGTCTTGAAGGCCTTTCTCGTCATATCCTGGTTGGATATATCGGTATGGGCCAACTGGGCGTAGCCGCTGATACCCATCAAGATATTGTTGATCTCATGGGCCATTCCCAGGGACATCGTGCCGACGGTCTCCAGCTTGGATGCCTGACGCAGCCTTTCTTCCGCTTCTTTCTGACTGGTAATATCGTGAACCACGACAAAGGAGTAATTTTTACCATTCAACTCGATGAGCTTGAAACTGACCACCACCGGAAATATCTCTCCATCTTTCCGTATGTTCCGGGTCTCCCGGAAGCCCCCCCCGGTTGCCAGCTCTTTCTCCATATTCTCCATCATCTTAACCCTGTCTTCGGGGGGAAGGAGCTTCTCAACCGACATCCTCAGTAATTCCTCATGAGTATAGCCCAGCATCCGGCAGGCGGCGGGGTTGCAGTCTATTATCTTTCCTTCCATGGTTTCCAGGAAGATCGCGAAGGGGGCGACATCGAATATCTTGGTGAGCTTTGCTTTCTGGGCCCGGAGTTCTTCTTCCGCCTGCTTACGTTCAGTGATGTCCTCCCCGGAATTGACCGACCCAATAAACCGACCATCTCCATCAGTCAACACGGCATTCCTCCAGAAGATGATCCTTTCTTCCCCGTCCTTGCGCACGAGAGGAACTTCCACTTCGGGAACAATATCGATCTCACCCCTCATCAGCCGGAAAAAGCCCTTCCGGGATGATTCCCGGACTCTCTCCGGGACCAGGGTATTGTAATAGGACCGTCCAATTAACTCACTCTCCGTGTATCCGGTGATCTCGCATCCCTTCCGATTGATCAAGCGGATCTTGCCTTCAGTATCTATCACCAGGAGGATGACCCCGGCGATATCAAGGTACTTCCGGGACATCTCTTTTTCCCGCCGAAGCGCTACTTCGGCTTCTTTCCGGTCGGTAATATTGATGAAATTTCCGAGGACGGTCACTTTTCCTTGGTAATTTATCTTGGCGGACCTGATCTCTATCCAGCCGAGGCTGCCGTCCTTCCGATAGGCACGACATTCATAGCGCTCCGGGACCGCTTCGCCTTTAAGCCGGCATTTTAAGTTATCCTTCACCCAGTCCACATCATCCGGGTGGATAAATTTAAATATATTTTCTCCGAGGAGATCTTCGTCCGAATATCCCGAGAGTGTCTTGAAAGTCCGGTTAGTGTAAAGAATCTCACCGTTTTTGGAGATGATATAAATCCCGGTCAGGGAACTTTCCGTCAGAAGGCGGTACTTCTCGCGCGACTCGGCCAATTCCTGTTTGTCCCGTCGGATCTGGGTGATGTCCCGGGAAATTCCTATATACCCCATGACCTCCCCCCCTTCCCCGAAGATGGTGTTCTCGATCAACTGGGCGGGGAAGATGGAGCCGTCCTTCCGGCGGTTGTAAATCTCACCGATCCAGAAGCCGTCCTTCGCCTCTCTTTTTATCAGCCCGGCCAGGTCGGGCGGGTTGCCCGGGATTTCCTCGAAGAAATCACTTGCGGCCTTCCCGATGACCTCGCCGGGTCGATAACCGTGGATCGCCTCGATAGCGGGATTGGCATAAATTATCTTATGGTTGAGACCCGTAATATAGACGGCGTCGGCCAGACTTGCCAGGGCGCAGGAAAGGCGAGATATCTGCTCCTGGGGGGGGTGATGGAAGAGACTCTTTACCGGGATGTGGGGAGATTCACTCCCTTCACCGGAATTGGCTTGCGCTTTTTTGTTTTTTTGTTTTTTCATAACCATCGTTCAAAGATGCTTTAGTTTTTTGGAATAAGGTTGCCGATCAATGAGGGGGAAGACGGCGGCGTGGCCCGAACCACCTGTTATAAATCTCGTCATAGACCCCGGCGGCATCGATCTTTTCCAGCGCGGCGTTGAGTTCCTGAAGTAATTTCTGATTCCCCTTCTTCACGGCTATTCCATACTCTTCATGGTCGAGGTCTCTCGATATAATTGCGAAGTCATACGGATAGCGCGAAACAAGAAAGTTTAACACCCCCTCATCAATCAGAATAGCGCTCAGGTTTTTCTCCCACAAATCCCGGGCCATATCAACCGCTGAACTATAGGCCACCAGAGTTGCCTTAAGATTTTTCCGGCCCCAATCCTCTCCGGTGGTTCTCTTCAATACTCCCACTCTTGATCCTTCGAACTTTCTTTTCCGAAACTGTAGAGTGGCGCCTTCCTTCCGCTTATTGAGAGCGGTGATAGCTAGAGTGGTACGAAAATACGGGTAGGTAAAATCAAAGTCTTTTCGCCGCTCCGGGGTAATTGTGAGCGAGGAGAGAACGGCATCAGCTATATTTTTCTCTAAGGCAGCGGCGTAAACTTTGGGATCAAAACTCATCGGCACCCAATCGACCTTAGCTCCCATCACCCGGCCAATGGCTTTGCCGAGATCTATTTCAAAGCCGACCATATCTGAATCTTCTTTGAACGCGAAGGGAGGAAAGTCAAAATTGCCGATAAACCGGACCGTCTCCGTGGCCCGAACTTCTGCCCACGCGATCGGTAGTCCCTGAGTTAAAAACATTACAACCAGGGTGAGGAGAACAAAAAACGATACTTTCATAATTTTCATGCCGGCCTCCTTAATTAAATAAATTAGACCCCGACACCAGCATCGAGGGGCTGTTGGTTAAACAGATCTCCTGGAACTCACAATATTTGCAAAACTTGACATTATTATGCATCGGAAACGCCTCTTTGACCAGAGGAATATTTTTCAAAGGATCTTTCAGGTAACCGGACATCGCCTCCATCTCAGAGACGATCACTCTCCGAGCCCGGAGACAGTCCTGGTCGGTAATTGTGAACTCATCGACCAGACCGGGACTGAGATAGGCCAGGACCCCCTGGATCTCCGCCCCCGCCGTATCCAGACGCTGTCGAGCCCAGATTGCTCCAGCCTCCATCTGCAGGTGATCCTGATCCCTCGCTTTCCCGGTCTTCCAATCCACTATCAGTATCCGGCCTTCAGCACGGAGTACCAGGTCCGGGACGAAGATAGCTTCAAAGGGGGGGACGCTGAAAAAAATCTCCTCCGAGAAAGTGTCTCTCACCGGATCGACCCAGAGAAAATCGGAGCGGTCCAGGCTCCGGGCCAATTTATAAAGCGGGGTTTCGCCGACCGCGGCCACCGCCCGGCGCGCCTGGTCCGCATAGGCCTGCAGCCGCTCCACGGGAGGAACCCGGTCATAATAGATCTCAAACAAGGGGGGGAACTTTTTCGGATTTCTTCTCCAGAGTTCCTTCCTGGCATCCATCCAAACACGGCGCATTATCTCCACCGCCTGTTCAGGGACCAGCTCCCGGAACCGGTCGTTTTGCAGACCACGAAAATGACGGGCCAGCACTTCATGAACCGCCGAGCCGACCAGAGTGGCCATCGACACCATCTTGCCAAGACGGTAGGCCAGTCTATTGATCTCCGGTGATTCCTCTTTCCATCCTCCCCAATGCTGATAATAGCGCAGGTAATACTTACGTTTACATTCCGTAAAAGTGGAGGCCCGGCTCTTCGACCAGCGGAAGGGGTTGAAAATTTCCTTCGAAAATTTTCGTTCTGAGTGATGACTCACGTTTTTACATTAACTTTTCGTTTAATCAATAGACCAATAGATAAGATAAGAAAAGCTCCCCCGAAGAGTAGTATAATCACGGCGGAGACTTTCATTACAATCCGGTAATTTTCGCCCTCCAGCCATCCCCGGCCGGCCGCGACCATCACGGCCACAAAGAGATACCAGGCCAGGTCTCCCAGTTCGTGCCCGATGAAGAAGATGCTGTAATCCCATACACTTTTAAGCTTCAAGGAAGCGACCTGACCGGTGCCGACCGTCGCCCACCACCCGGTGAAATAGGGGTTGGAGAGGGAGACCCCTATTCCCGCCAGGACCAGTTTCACCCCTGAAATAGCTTCCACCCCGTTCCCACTCAACTTCATTACCCCGGGCTGATGGAATAAATCCCAGCCCATCCAGAGAAGAACCAAACCTCCGACCATTCCCAGAACCGACCGGACCCGGCGATCGGCTATCAGATTCTTCATTCCCCGGGCCAGGCCCAGGATCAGGAGAGATTCCAGGAGCGCGTGGCCCAGCATTATAAAAAATGCGGCGCTGATCCCCCGAGCCAGTACCTGACCGATAACCAGTACCAGCACCGGACCAGGGGCGATCGCGCCGGTCAGAGCTAGAATAAAAGCGAGTCCAAAGATATGAAACATGCGGTATATCTAATCTGGTGTCGACCGGTATAAAATTGAACTTTCAGGCTATACGTTGTTCAAAAAAACCTGTTAGACCTTCGCGTTAATTGTAACGGCCAAGAATGAAGCGAGCCAAATTCCCGTTGACAAATAAATGGAAGTACTTAAGCTGGTATCTTCTTCGTAAGTTCGTAAGTTCGAACATATATTTATCATATCTAACATCATAACTGACAACAGTCAAGGAGGATTTATTATGAAGAAGATCGGCGCGTTACTTTGCTGGTCAAGCTTAATTGCCGCCGTACTGGCCCTGACCGGTTCACAAGCGTTTGCTTCCGGTTTCGCCCTGGTCGAGCAGAGTGGGAAAGGTCTGGGAGAGGCGTTTGCCGGGGGTCGCACCGATACGAAAGACCCCTCCAGTCTCTTCTATAACCCGTCCGCGATGGCCTTCATGGAGAGAAATAGTGTCGGAATGGCTCTCTCCGCGATCGACATCACGGCTAACTTTAAAGATGATGGTTCACGGACCGCGACTGGCATGCCGCTGACCGGCGGCAACGGCGGCGATGGCGGTGAAACCGGAGTGATTCCTAATCTTTATTATGTTCAGGAAGTAATGGAACGGGTCAAGGTCGGACTCACCGTAAACGCCCCCTTCGGGCTGGCCACCAAGTATCCCGACGATTGGAAAGGCCGCTATCACGGGGTAAAGAGCGATCTCTCTATTGTCGGGATCAGCCCCACGGTCGCGGTCGAGGTGCTGCCCGACCTTCTCTCCCTGGGCGGTAGCGTAAATGTCGAGTACGCCGACGCGAAGCTGACCAACGCCATTGATTTCGGGACTATCCTGATGGCGGCGGGCACAACACCCCAGGCACTCGACGGTTTCGCCGATCTGACCGGAGATGACTGGGCGGTCGGTTATTCCCTGGGGCTGCTCTGCACCATCACGCCCGATACCCGGATCGGGATCAGTTACCGTTCCAAAGTCGATCATAAGCTCTCCGGAAAGGTCAAATTTGGTGTTCCGGCAACCGCCCGGGGTATCCTCGACGCCATGGGCCTTTCAAATTATTTCATCGATACCCACGCTTCGGCCCGGCTCACGCTGCCGGAGACGCTGGGTTTAGGGGCATATCAACAACTCGGCGAAGCCTTCGCGGTCATGGCGGACGTTACCTGGACCGGCTGGAGCCGGTTTAAGGAGCTGGTCGTTAACTTCAATTCCGGCCAGGAGCCCTCGGTCACGGAGGAGCACTGGACAGATATAATGTGTTATCGTCTGGGCTTAAATTACTTCCCTGATCCTAAATGGACCATCCGGGTCGGCACCGCCTACGATGAAGGGGCGGTAAAGACTGCCTACCGGACCCCCCGCATTCCGGACAATGACCGGATCTGGCTCTCCGTGGGGGCCGGATATCAGTTTACCGACGATCTGCGGATGGACATCGGCTACGCTCATCTCTTCATTAACGATGGGAAGAGTGATCTGGTTAACAAACCGGAAGCGGGATATCTGCTGGGGAAGTACGAAACCTCGATTAATATCTTCAGCATCGAAGGGTCGCTTCTTTTCTAATCCGGGTAAGTTCCTGTATCGCCTGCCTGCCGCAGGCAGGGAATTTCAATAAAACTATTGAACAGGCAACATTTTATAGGAATCAGGTGAACCAATCTCTATTCCCTAATCCCTATTCCCAAAATTACATAAGAGTTAAACATGCTGAAAAAAATATTCGGAAGGGGCGGGGCCTGGGGTCCTTTCATTCTCCGTTTGACCCTGGGAACCTTCTCGGTTGTTCATGGCGCTCAAAAGCTCTTCGGCGCCTTCGATGGATGGGGATTGGATCAATTCATCAAATTAGTGGCCGGAATGGGGTTCAAACCGCCCGGGCTCTGGGCGATTGTGATTGTAATTATACAATTTATAGGAGGAATATTTTTAATCTTCGGCATCTTCACCCGAACGGCGGCGCTCTTGATCGGAATCGTTACCGCGGTGATGATCACCAGCGGGTTGTTGTTCCCGATCGAGTATCCGCTGGTTCTGATCGCCATCTCCCTCTCCCTTCTATTAACGGGGGGGGGACGGGTTGCCCTAAAGGATTAGGTTTTTCCCCTACCGATAACTTCTCTCCAGTCTCCGGATCTTCTTTACCCGGCGCAGATGGCGCCCTCCCTGAAACTTACTCGTCAACCAACTCCTGACGATCCGGGCCACTATCTTCTTGGAATAAGGGCGCCCGGCCAGAACCAGGATATTGGCGTTATCATGCTCCACGCTCAGGCGAGCGGTACGGGGATTATGGACCAGGGCGGCCAGCGCGCCGGGTATTTTGTTGGCGGCAATAGCGGCGCCGATCCCGGTTCCGCAGCCAAGAATACCTTTCTTATTCCGGCCCCGGGTAACCGCCACGGCCACTTTCTCGGCATAGTCAGGATAATCAACGCTCCGACGGCTGTAGGTCCCCACATCCTCCACGGTGTACCCCATATCCTGGAGGAGTTGTTTGATATACTCTTTCATGCCGAAGGCCGCATGATCCGCGCCGATCACAATTACCGGTTTCTTCATCCTTTTTATCCTGTCAAAAACTTTTTGGTGGTGGATATCCCGGGTCAGCTACACTTTCCCGGAGAGCCTCAATATTTTTTATTATATCTCCCTCAAAGATGACATTTCCGGCGATAAGCTCAGTAGCACCGGCCCGGGCCGCCGCCGGTGCGGTTTCAATCGTAATTCCTCCATCAACCGCGATAATAATGTCAGAATTCTCCCGATCGACTAAGGACCGGGCTGTCCTGATCTTCTCCTCGCTTCCGGGGATAAATTGCTGACCGCCGAACCCGGGTTCAACGCTCATGATCAGAATAAGATCCAGATAGCGCAGGGCCGGCTTAATGACCGAAACTTCCGTCTTCGGACGGATGGAGACCCCGGCCCGCAGGCCGAGTGATTTGATCTCCTTTATCACCTCCACGAAATCGGCCTCGATCTCCTGGTGAATGGTGATCTCATCAACCCCGCTATCGGCGAAGGCTTGCAGATAGCGGGCCGGTTCTTCAATCATCAGGTGGGCGCCCAGATAGAGATCGGTCACCCGCCGGATGGCCCGGGCGATTACCGGCCCGATCGTGATGTTGGGGACGAAGTGGCCATCCATGACGTCAAGGTGCAATATCCGGCATCCCGCCGCTTCAACCTGTCTTATATCGTCCTTCAAACAAGTAAAATCCGCGGAGAGCAGGGAGGGCGCGATTTGAACCTGATAGTTATCGAGACCTTCTTGTTTATCGGTGTTCATCTTTAAAATCTTTACCGCGCAAAAATTTTATCATTATTTATGATTAGTCCCAGAATATACTGACATTCTAAAAAAATACATTAAAATTTTCATTGAGTAACCAATTATCCTTGTTCTCACCATCAAGGATATTATACTATCATCAACGGATCAGTACTTATGAATGAGATAATTGTAAGCATCAACGGAGAAGGCCGGAAGTACCCGAAAGGCGCCACAGTGGAGATGGTCCTGGAAAGGAATCCGGGCGTCGCTCCTCTGTTCACGCTGGGCGCGGTTCTCTATAATCACGCGGTCGACTCCGACTACATCCTGACGGGCGATTGCGCCCTTCGCCTCCTCACCTACCGGGACCGGGAAGGATTCGTCATCTATCGAAGAAGCGCCACACTGATTCTGATAGAAGCCGTTCACCGGGTATTCCCCGACCGACGTCTCTTCATCGGCCAGTCCCTTTCCAACGGTTATTACTTTGACCTGGAACCGGGCGGTCCTCTTAAGGAAACGGATATAACCCGGATTGATAAAAGTTTCCAGGAGATCATCCATCAAAATCTCCCATTTACCAAGCGGCACCTCCCCTACCAGGAAGCCAGGAATTATTTTAATGAGGAAGGTCTTCTCGATAAAATAAACCTCCTGGAATTCCACCGCTCTCCGGAGATCTGCCTGGTAGGCTGCGGCAAGGTGCTGGAGTTCTACAACGGTCCACTCGCTCCTTCCACCGGCCGGATTACCATCTTCGCCCTAAAATCTTATGGAGACGGTTTCATCCTTCGGTTCCCCACCTGGGAGGAGCCGACATCTATCCCCCCGATGCGAAGCGAGAAGAAGCTCTTCTCCGTCTACCAGGAGACGCGCGACTGGAACAAGATCCTCTCGGTAGAGAACGTCGGCCAGTTGAACCGGCTCTGCGTTACCGGAAAGGTGCGGGACCTGATAATTGTCGCCGAGACGCTGCACGCGAAGAAGATCGCCGCTATCGCTGATGAAATAACGCTCCGTAAAGAACCGGTAAAGCTGGTTCTGATCGCCGGGCCGTCGGCGTCCGGCAAGACAACCTTCGCCAAACGGCTGAGCATCCAGTTATGGGCCAATGGTCTGGAACCGGTCATTCTCAGCATGGACAATTACTTTAAAGATCGGGCAGCGACTCCCCGCGATATAAACGGTAAACGCGACTTTGAGGCGCTGGTTGCCCTGGACCTGGAACTCTTTAATCGCCATCTCCAACAACTGATCGCCGGGGAGTTGATCCAGGCTCCCCATTTTGATTTCAAACAAGGAGTACGAAAGGAGGCAACCACCCCAATCCAACTCATCGAGGGCAAGATTCTCCTCGTTGAGGGGATGCACTGCCTCAATGATTCCGTCGCGGTGGCGGTTCCCCCGGAGAATAAGTTTCTCATCTATATCAGCGCCCTGACCCAGCTCCGGGTGGACAACCATACCAGGATCTTCACCTCGGATACGCGGCTCTTAAGAAGAATCGTCCGGGACCGAATCTTCCGGGGGTGGTCCGCGCTCGCCACTATCCGGAGATGGCCCTCGGTGCGGAAGGGAGAGAAACACCATATCTTTCCCTTCCAGGAAAACGCCGACGCCATCTTTAACTCCGCTCTGATCTATGAACACGCGGTCTTGAAGGATTACGCCGAACTGGCGTTGCTGGATATGACTCCGGTTCAGCCGGAGTACGTGGAAGTGGAACGTCTCCTCTCCTTCCTATCCTGGTTCGCTCCAATCTCCGAACGGGAGGTCCCGTCCACCTCCATCCTGCGGGAATTTATCGGGGAGAGTTTCTTTAATTATTAACCTACAAGGAGTACCGGATGAATCCTGACATTGACAGATGGGGAGAATTGATTCTCTCGCCGGCCGAGCTGGAAGAGATCCGGACTGCGATGGCGGACCGGATCCGTGAGGGGCTAAACCGAAAAGACGGGGAGATACAGGCAATCCCGACCTACCTTCCTCCTCCGCAACCGACCTCAACCGGCGAGACAATAGTCATCGATATCGGCGGCACCAACATGCGGGCGGCCGTTGTCGCCCTCGGCGCCGGGGGCGAAGTTAAGATCGTCCGGGGACCCGTGACCGCCCCTTTCCTTCCCGTCTGGGAGTCGGCGGACGCGTTCTTCAAAAAACAGGCTGAACTGGCTCTCTCTCTGCACCCCCCCCCGGACCTGCCGGTCGGGTACTGCTTCTCCTATCCCTCCGCCGTCACCCCGCAGAAAGACGCCATCCTCATCCGCTGGACCAAGCAGCTTCAGGTGCCGGATGTGGCCGGACGGAAAGTCGGTGAACTGCTGCTGAACGCGTGCCGCAATCTGGGTTATCGGGGACGGGGAGTAACGGTACTCAATGATACCGTGGCGGCTCTCCTGGGCGGGAACCGGGCCTTCGGGGCGGATGATCGATTCCAAGATTTCATCGGCTTGATCGTGGGCACCGGGACCAATATGGCCGCTTACTTTCCGACGAAGCTCCTGACGTCGAAACTGGCCGACACCTCATATCCCTATCAACGAATGGCCGTCAATCTGGAATCCGGAAACTTTCATCCCCCCAGCCTGAGCCGGTTCGATGACGAGTTTGACGCCGCCGGGCCGACCCCCGGCAGTCACCGGGTGGAAAAAGCCGTCTCGGGTAAATTCATCCCTCAACTTTTCAGCTTTATCGAAGAAGGCCGGACGTCCCCCCCCTATCCCGAAACGAAAGAAATTTTTCAACTGGCCCAGCAGGACCGTGACTCCCCGAAAGGAGCGCTGGCCCTCGCCCTGATCAACCGCTCGGCCGATCTGGTCGCCGCCGGGCTCGCCGGTCTGATCGATACCCTGGGTTCCTCAGGCAATATCGGAATCCTGGCTGAAGGTGGTGTCATCAATCATAACCCCGATTATAAAAAACGGGTAAGAGAGAAACTCGCGCTGCTCCTCGATGACGATCCTCTCTCGCCGCGCCGTTTCGCCCTTCTGCAATTGGAGAATGTCAACCTGATCGGCGCCGCAGCGGCGGCGTTGTGAGAAACGAGTAATCAGTAATCGGTAATCAGTGTGGAGCAATTTACCAGATCACCGGTTACTGATTACCGATTACTGTCCTCCAGGGGATCACGACCACCGTTTATAGATCCAGTTCCACTGATCGGGATACTTTCTGATCATCTTCTCGAGGCTCCGATTCATCTCTTTCATGATGGAGATGATATCTTCTTCCAGACTCCCGGTCCTCTTCGGCCAGATGGTCCTCTCAATGATAAAACGGTGCCGGGAGTCCTCTTGCCTGACGAAATAGATGCAGACGATGGGAGCGCCGGTTCTGAGGGCGAAGTAGGCGGGGCCCTTATATGTGGAAGCGGGGCGGCCGAAGAACGGGAGCTTGATACCCCGGCTCCTGGCATTCTCATCAAAGAGGAGACAGACGCCCTCGTTAGCCCTCAGTCTCCTGTTCACCAGAGATAGATTCTTCGTGATATCTATCATCTTGTTTCTTCCCCTCAGCCGGAACCAGAACCGGTTGAGATAGGGATTGGTGGAGGGTTTATAGAGGACTGACATCTTCAAGCCCAGCCGGGCGCCGAAATCGGCCAGCATCTCCCAATTTCCCAGGTGAGCGCTGGCAAATATGGCCCCCTTCTTTTTTGCCAGGAGGCTCAAGAGAAATGCCCTCTGATCCTGATCGTAGTCAACCTTCTCAAAAAACTCCCGGTCGGTCATTGAGTCCATCCGGGGAAATTCCAGCGCGGTGATTCCCATATTCTCATAGACCTTCTCCGCGATCCGGAGGATCTCTCCCGGGGTCTTCTCATCCCCGAACACCCGGTTCAGGTTATCTATCGTAAGCCGGCGGCCGTACCGGACCCGGCGAAAAGCGAACCGCCCCAGTGAACGTCCCAGGGAGACTATCATCCGCCACGGAAGGGTTCTGACCAGAACAAAAAAACCAAGCGCTAGCAGATAGAGCAGGTATCTCCTGACCCCGGTTACATATTTATTCTTTTTAATGCGTTTTAATATCTTCACTTCTCAAATATCTTAAAGATCGAATCAATCATCTTTTCTTTTTTCTTCCTCTTCTCTTCTTTTTTCTTTTTCTCCCCGGGGGAGAGACTCTCGTCCTCCTCCTTCTTCCGGTCTTTTTTCAGGAGTTCATCCTTGAGCCAGCTAGACGCTCCCTGCTGGATAAAACGGGCGACAAAGTCGTTCTGCAGGTTTTCGGGCGGTCCCCAGACTTTAAAAGTAAAGACCCGGTATCCCTGGAAATCGTCTGAAGGGGTGAATGCTCCCCTGAGTTCTTTGGGCTTGATATTCCCGACCAGGTCGTCACGGAAGTTGAGTCCGACAAGGAAGTCCGTCTTCTGGTCGTGCTCGAGATTGATGGTGCCGCCAACCGTAAAGATCACCTTATAGGAATGGATAACCACCCGTGTCAGTGTCACCACCCGCCGGGCGAGATCAAACTCGGCATCGGCCTTATCGAACCTTATCACCTTGATATGCTCATCGTCATTCATCAGACTCGCTACCAGTTCTTGGATCGGGTTACCGGTGATCGATCCGTCCTTGATATCGAGATCGCCCCTGGCTGTCAATGCATCAGGCTTCTGTACATCTCCCCGGACATTTAAACTGCCGAAGATCTTACCCGTTACCTCCGTCTTCTGCTCCGTCCCCCGGAACGGGTTAATCAGGACGGGGATGTCTATCTTTTCCAGTGTCAGCTCAGCATGATAGGGGATCGTGGTGCGGTCTTTCAGATCTGCGCCGGCTGTACCGTTAACCTTCCCATCGGCCACCTCAGCCTCGATCTTCGCCGATATCTCCCGTTTCCCCTGGAGCTGGAGGTCGGCCCGCAGGCTGCTGACCAGCCGGTCGCCCTTGAAGCTGATCCCCTCGATTCCGAGTCGTCCCTCTATCTCCCTCGGCTGGGTCAGCTGAAGGAGACGGGCGTTCAGGACGATACCGTCAACCACGACCGGGTCGTACTTCTTTCCGGTTATCAGTTCCGCCTTCCCGTCACGGACCTGGAGCGACTCGATCGAGAACTTCCAGGCGGACACCCGCTTCTCGGGCGTTTCTTTCTTCTTCTTTTGGTCAACGGGCGGCGCTTCTTCTTTTTTTGGCCGGACAGTCCCCGGAATATCCCATCCCCCGGCCGAATTTCTCTTCAACCGGAGACGGGGCTCATCGATCAGGATCTTGCTGATGGTCAGCTTCTTATGGAGCAGATCTCCCAGCCTGTACTTGAGGAGAACCTCCTTCACCGTCAGCGCAGGCGGTTCTCCCTGAACCGGCGAGCTTATAACAATCTTATCAACTACGAACCCCTTTAAGATCGAGGCCTTGATCGAGCCCAGCTCAAGATCGATCCCGGCCTGTTCTCTTGCTTCTCGTTGAATCTGAGTTATGAACTCCGGTGAATTCAGGTAATGATTGAGATAGAGAATTCCTGCGGTTCCCGCGGCGGCCAACAGAACAATCACGACGATTAGTCCGATAATGACTTTCTTTCCGAGCGATGCTTTTTTCTTCTTCATAATAATTACTTTCTTCAATTTAAATCCTTGATATTCTCCACCTCTTTAACCTATTCTGAACTTAACAACTCTAAAATTCTAAAAACAAGTTTTAGCAGAGAAAAATTTTCGTGCAAGAAATTTTAAACCGGCTCATCCAACTTCAGGAACTCTACTTCGCCAGAGATGAACACATCATCTCCGGGAATGGAAAAAACCTGGAGCAGTTAGAGGCGGCCATCTCCGCTCTTCTCAAGGAACTCCCCCCGGAAACCGCGGAGTTTTTCCAGGAACTCCAGAATCACGAGCCACCCGCCATCGCCCCGGTGGTCGGCGAGACCTGTTACGGCTGCGGGATCGATCTGCCGACCTCCCTCTGCGCGGAACTGCTGCATATGGATCAACTCTATCATTGCCCGAACTGCGCCCGCTATCTCTATCCGTATCGGGGAGGGCGGTTAAACCTGCGCGATGACTCCCTTCACCGGAATCTGCCCCATCTGGGGATTGAACGATTCTCCTCGGAAAAACTAATGATCCCCAATCTCCCGGACGACGACAAAGAAAGCGCCATCACCCAACTGGCCAAGCTAATGGCGGATCAGTTATACTTCGATGATTCTCGGGTATTGATCGACCATGCCTTGAAGAGAGAAGCCATTTGCAGCACCGCCATCGAGCACTCCCTTGCTTTCCCTCATGTCCGCGGTCTTGACACCGGCGCCCTGACGGTAGCCCTCGGCCTGAAGAAGAAGGGAATCAAATTTGGAGCCCCAAAAAATCAACTCACAAAAATAATTTTCTTTATCATCATCCCGATCGCCGCCAGCGCCTTCTATCTCAACCTCCTGGCCGGTTTGATCGAGTCGCTCAGTAAGACAGAGGACCGGAAAAAACTCTTGCAGTGTTCAACTCCGGAAGAGGTCTGGAAAACATTGAAAAAATTAACCAAAACCCATATTCCCTAACCTAGCTTAAGAACCTCAATAAAAGCTCTCTGAGGCACCTGGACCTTTCCCACCATCTTCATCTTCTTCTTTCCCGCTTTCTGTTTCTTCAAGAGCTTGTCCTTCCGGGTCCGGTCTCCACCGTATAGTTTGGCGGTAACATCCTTCCGAAACGGCTTGATCGTTTCCCGGGCGATAATCTGGCCGTCGGCTGATGCCTGGACCGCAATCTTGAACATATGACGGGGGATCACGTCCTTCAACCGTTCCACCATCTTCAACCCTCTCGACCGGGCCTTCTCCCGGTGTACCAGGCTCGAGAAGGCGTCCACCACCTCCTTATTGAGAAGAATCTCCAGCTTTACCAGGTTGCTTCGACGATAGCCGATATGTTCATAGTCCAGAGAGCCGTATCCGTGCGTCACCGATTTGATCAGATCGTAAAAATCAATTACCACCTCGTTGAGGGGGATTTCAAAAGTCAGGATAACACTCAACCGCCCCAGGCTCTCGGTGGACGTGCACTCCCCCCTTCTTTCCTGGACAATCTGCATGATCTGACCGATATAATCATTGGGAGTAATGATGAAGGCCCGGATATACGGCTCTTTCACCTCAACGATCCGGTTCCGTTCCGGCAGAAGAACCGGATTATCCAGGGCCAACTCCCGTCCGTCGGTAGTGCTGATCTGATAGACAACACTGGGGATGGTCATCACCAGGTTGATGTCGTACTCCCGCTGGAGACGCTCGTTGATGATATCCATATGCAGGAGCCCTAAAAAGCCGCAGCGGAAACCAAATCCCAGGGCCTGCGAGTTCTCCGGCTGATAGACAAATGAAGGATCGTTAAGACGGAGCTTCACCAGAGCTGTCTTCATATCTTCGTAATCAGCGCTGTTGACCGGATAGAGCCCGCTGAAGACCAGCGGACGCAGTTCCTTGAAGCCGGGGAGGGGGGCCGGACAGGGACGGACCGCGGAGGTCAGGGTATCGCCGATCATCACCTTGGAGGGCTCCTTAATATTCGCGATGATATACCCTACCTCGCCGGCGGAAAGTTCCTCCCGCGCCTCCATTCCGGGCCGGAAGATCCCGACCTCCTGAACTTCGTACTCCCGCTCACTGTTCATAAGCAGAACCTTATCCCCCGGGGAGAGGCTTCCTCCAAAGAGACGGACGTACACAATCACTCCCCGAAAAGGATTATAGATGGAATCGAAGATCAATGCCTGGAGCGGCTGATCGCCGGCGCCGGACGGTGGTGGGACCCGCTCGATGACCTTCTCCAGAAGATCTTCCACCCCGTCACCTTTCTTGGCACTGATCTGAAAGACCTCTTCCCCGGTAAATCCGGCCAGGTCTCGCAACTGGCGGAGGCACCGGTCCGGATCGGCATTGGGTAGATCGATCTTATTGAGGACGGGAATAATCTCCAGCCCCTCCTCAAGGGCCAGGTAAAAATTGGCCACTGTCTGGGCCTGGACCCCCTGGGCGGCGTCAATAAGAAGGATAGCTCCCTCACAGGCGGAGAGGCTCCGGGAGACCTCGTAGGAAAAATCAACGTGGCCGGGGGTATCGATGAGATGGAGGACGCAGTCCCTCCCTTCTCTGGTCCGATATCTCATCTGGACCGGATGTGACTTGATCGTGATCCCCCGCTCCCGCTCCAGATCCATGTCATCAAGCATCTGGTCCCGGAAATCGCGGGGCTTGATCGTCTTGGTGATCTCTAAAAATCGATCGGCCAGGGTGGATTTACCGTGATCGATATGAGCGATAATGCAAAAATTTCTGATAATGGCTTCCATTTAAAAGGGGAGATTGGGCGAATAAATTATACGAGGCGGGGAAGATGCCGGAGTCAGGTTCGTGGTGACTGGTGACTGGTGACTGATTACCGATTACCGATTACCGATTACCGATTACCGATTACTTTATTTCATGGTTACCGTGAAGTAAATACAAAACCCTGTTAATCCTGTCTAAAGTTAATCCTGTCTGAAGTTAATCCTGTTAATCCTGTCTGAAGTTAATCCTGTTAATCCTGTCTAAAAATGCGCTGGGGAGGTGAATTAAATCCACCGCCCCAGGTCGCAGGCGATACCGCCGGTAACCCCTCCCACCTCTTTTCCCTTCCCGTAGAGGAACGTGTACCCACCCTGGAGACGGAGAACGCAGATATCAAAGACCTGGATATCGAGACTCAACAGCGGCTCCCAGTAGAAGAGGGCCACGTCTCGCCTCTCGTACAGATCCCAGTCCCGCTCCTCTTCGGCCCGTTTTATCTCAGTGGTAATGGTGCTGCCGCCGGCGCTGAGATCGAGACTGAGGCCGACCGTCCCCGGGCGCCAGCTCAGCCCGGAAGTAAGCCCCCCGGTAAGCATCCCCAGGTGTACCTCATCGATGTCGTAATCATTGTTGCCGGCCGCGCCCAGGCAACCCCCGAACCGCCAGCGGAGAGTTCTATCCGCCAGAGGTCCACAGACCACTACTTTACCCCCGTAATAGAAGAGATCCTGCTTGGGAAGCGGCTCCCCGGCGGCATCCTTCCAATGATTGAGATCGAGGTGTAGATAACGCCCCCAGAGCTCTCCTCCGATCGTCACCGACGAATCCACCGGCTCCACATCTTCCGCCCCGAGCCCGGGCAGGCAGAGAAAAAAGACCAGGACTGATACCGATAAACACTTTTTCATTTTTTCTCCTCGCCAATTTTCACAAAGTCGTTGACCTCGATACACCCCTCCCGGTACCGGCTGACCTCTCCCCGGAATTTAAAGACCTTCCAGTCTTCCATCACTTTCGTAATGTCGTTCAGAAGGGCGATGACTTCCTGAGGATCAGGAGAGGTGGGCGGTACCATCTCCTCATCCGGAGATGAAACCGTTGCCATCAACATCCCCATCATTGATGATGAGCTCCTGATAAACGTAACCGCCGATTCGATCTTATCCTCCAGACGACTGAAATCTATGCCGGTCCCCCGGTTGCCGATTCGTTTCCGCATCCGGATGAAGTCCGGGTTCTGCCTGACGCTCTTCTTATCTTTTAGAAAGGTGTCCACGATATTCTCAAAGGTGTCTCTCCGACTGGCCAGTACCAGGTACTCGCCCACCTGCCCGATCGTCGGATTAAACGGAGATAACGGGACCGGGAGATAGACGGTCCTCATCGTACAACCACCGTACTCTTCCATGACGATATTCAACGACCTTTTCATCCCCAGGGAGAGGAGCTTGTCCAGAAAAATGTCCAGATCTTTCCTGGATGTCACCTTCCAGAAAAGGGCGAAGCTCCCCGGCTCGAAGAACGACCGGGAGAGAGAGACCGTAGAAACGGCATACTCATCACCCATCCATGAGAAGAGGTCTTTCTCCGGATCGAGATCCGCGTTCTTCTGAAACTCCTTCCAGAGAATCGATAATTTCTTTCCCCGAACCGGGTCCCCGGTAATAAAATCGAGGAGAGGCCGGTAGAGTTTCTCCGGAGAGAGATACCCGGCCGAGAGGTCGGCCACTCCCTCCGGGATATAATCAAGTACATCCCAATCCCGGGCTTCGGTCCGGAGCAGGTCCAGGACCGCCCGGCTGCCGTTTTCTTCGTTCAGATAGAGACGAGACTCCTCCCGGTATCCTTCCGGAGTCAGGTCAGAGGTCCCCGCTATTGTCTCGATCGTATTAACCGCCCTCATCAACCCCCTCAGATAATAACGCGCCTCGGTTATATCTCCCGGCTCGGATAACGCCGGAGGAATCGCTTTTGCATAGTTCTCTTCTAATGCCTCCTCCACAAATCCGGTGAGCGCCTTGACCTTAAGATAATAGACCCCTTTTGCCGCCGGGTTAAGTTCCTCGAAACTCTTCCGAAACGCCGGTTCGTCCGCCAGGGTCGCCCCCCCTCCCTCCCCCTTCAGCCGGGAGAGGATAGCCCGGGCCCCTTCGATCGCCGAGGAAAGAATGAAGATATCGCCCGCCCGGCACCAGGTGATCCGGCCCGGAATTTCAGGAAGAGAGAAGGAGGTGAGTGTCTCGCCGAGATAATCAGTCTCACTCTCATTGAGCTCCTCCGGGCTGAAGCCGGCCACGGAGACCAATTCCCGGAAATAATCGGTATAGAGTTGGGCTTTCTTTGCGGGAAGACGGCAGAGCAGGGCCAGAACCGGCGCCTCCTTCTCCTCACCGGGAAAGGCGCCCAGGGCGATCTCACCGCCGAGCAGGTCCCAGAGGCTGATCCGGGTTCTCAATGCTTCCAGCCGTTTAGCCGCCCTCCGCGCCGGGGCGGGGATATCGCTCTTCGCCGCCAGCATCTTTCTTATCCGGGGGCCGATCTTGAGGCGCCGGGCGGTCCTGATAAAATCAAAGGCGCCGGTCTCATCCCGCAGAACTTTCCAGTCCTTAAACCCCAGATAGAGAAAGGTATCCGCGGGCATGAGACGGAGATACTCCTGCCCGGTCTCCTGTTTCTGTTTCCCGCAGGAAAGGAAGAAGATGCAGATAAGGATAAAGACGAGGGAGAACTCCCCCGCATACCATATTCTTCTCATGGATACTCTCTTGTTAGAATTTTTACGCAGTAAAAATTCTATATCTCACTCAATGCCCGGAAGCTATCAACCGTGTAACCCACCGCCTCCGCCATCTTCGGGATGATAAACTCCAGGTACTCGCGGTAGCTATTGGGCGCGAGCTTCTTGACCGGAGTACCCTTTATAAACTTGGGCATACACTCCGCAATCTTATCATCTCCGAGAAACATCTTGCCGGCCCCGGCCGCCACCGCTTCCGAGCAGTTGATGGATCCGGAAGAATCTTCTGCCCTCATCAATACCATGATCTGATCCGTGCGCGGGAAGCTCAACTCATGCTCACTATAGATCAGGTAGTCGGGGTTGAGGTTTTTGAAATGGTCCGCCGTAAGCGGGAGAGAGGGCTCGAACTCCCCTTTCTCGCGCACGATTGATGGGGAGAGAGTGGCCACCAGCCGGAGCTTTGGCTCTTTCCCTTCTCCTCCCTGGGAAGCAAGATCAATCACGTAAGTATCGGCGTCCATTCGCTTACAGACCTCGGTCGCCCGCTCCTCGACCCCATCAAAGAAGATCGGCCTGACCGAGCTAACCCGGTAGTCGCTCCCCTCCTCGATGAAAGCGGCGATCATGGAGGCAAGCTGGACCAGGTGGGGCCCTAAGAGCTTACGGAGGCGCTTCTTGACCTTCGGGTTCTTCTTGATATCGGCCACCGCCAGGACGTCGTTCCCGCCGTCTTCGCTCCACCCGATGAGCCGGGCCAGGGCGGGCAGGTCGAGCCGTTTTTGAGGATCGCCAGTGTTACAGAGGACCACCCGGTACATCATTCCCTGTGAAAAGACGAGGTAGTCAAACTCCTGAGTCCGTTTCAGGTAGTTGACCACCTGGAGAAACGACGGCTTCTCATCGCCCGCCTTCTTGTTCACCTTCGGCGCCCGGGTAAAGAGCACCCGGATCTTGTCGTCGGGATTATCCTTCTTCTCCAGATTAATCTCGAAAGTATTCTCAGCTACATGCTTGAGCGCCTGCTCGATCGGCCCGGTGTACTCCTCCACGGGTACCTCGGAGACACCCTCATACTTCAGACCCGAGAAGTCCGCCACCACCTTCCCCAGGTACTCGAGGTACTCCAGGAAGTTGGTATCCCGCACCTTATCGAGCCGTTCGGTGGGGAAGTTGGGATTGGAGGCGGGTTTACAGGTGGCGGCGCCGGAGTGGCCGCCGTCGGCCTTGGTCCCCATCGCCTGGCAGACCGTGCTCAGGTTGAGCGAGGTCTCCTCCTCGTTGGGCTTCCGGGTGGTCATCAGATGGGAGCCGTAGCAGTAGAAGATATAGTCGGCGGGATATCCCTTCTTCCCCATCCAGTACCCGATCGCGGAGGCGACGTTAATCTGGGTCTCCCCTTTCTTCGCGTCGCAGAACGGTGAGATCGCCGCCATGATCCGGACTTTGGCGTCTTCATTATCCGGCTTATGGAAGTCGATCCTCCCCAGAATCTGTTCGGTCCGGGGCAGGACCTTCTCCAACCCCGCTTCATACTCCTCTACTTTCTTATCCCAGCCGGTGGACTGCATGATATTCCGCATGCTGTCGTAGTCCTTGATCCCCTCCGCCAGACCGGTGGCCATCTCCACTTTGCTGAACTTGGATCCGATCAGCTTGGAGAGTTCGAGGGCCAGCGGCTCTAACTCAATATGAAGATCCTGGAGGATCGCGATCCGCCGCAGTTCGGCCAGCCCCGGATTGTCCCAGGGCTTTCCCTCAATTCGATCCTTATAAACCAGAGCCGAACCGCAGGTCTGCTCCTCGATCGGGAGTTCCTGGCCGCGGGGAAGGCTCTGAATCTGGATATGCTTGATGATTCCTTCTCCCTCCAATCTCTTTAAAAGATCGAAGATCTCCTGGGTATAGGGGTGGTGGTCATCGAGACTGGTGAAGATGACATCATTTTCACGCAGTTTCCGGAATTGCCGCTCGATAACGGTCAGGGTGACCTTCAGCGCCCGGTCAACCCCCGAGTCTTCTTCGGGTTCTTTTTCGTCGAACTCCTCTTCGGCCATCTCCGAGCCAATTTCGTCGAATGTCTCCGCCAGGGTCGAATCGGGCGGCGGAACGTCCGAAGGGAGAAATACTTCCTGAAGATTGTCGAAGGTGGCGGAGAAACGGTACCGCTCATCCGGGGCAGCGGGCTGATATTTCAGGGTCGCCGTCCCCCGTTCGTCGGTCGAAACAATAACCGTCTCATCCGAACTGCTGGACCCGTCGGGCAGGATAAACGAACCGGACCCCTCCAGACGTTTCACCACGATCTCGATCCCGGGGACGGCCTTTCCGGTTGCCTCCTCGGTCAGCATGATCCGGATCGGATAATCCTTCTCCTCCGCCGCGGCGCCGGGAACGTAACCTTCGATCCCGGAGATAATCTCGATGGTTCTGTTGCAGGCTTCGTCGATCCCGGCGATTAGCCCCTTCACCTTTTCGGAGGAGTCGGCGGGCAGGGCGCCGCCCAGGGCCATCATCACCCGCAGGTGCCGTTTCAGATCTCCCCCGATCCCGGACAGGATCAACGAATATGACTCTCGCAACTTATCATCCCAGGGGAGATCCCTGAGCTGCTTCAGACCCCGGATCAGGTAGGCGATCATCTCCACCATCACAATGATCAACTCGTCGGTATAGTTAACCCGGCCGTTGGTGGACATGTCCCGTTTCATCGCTTTATCAAAGGCAATGATATTCTCGCGCTCACCCCCCTTCTTGACCAGCTTATCGATCATCTTCTCCTTGTTGGTATCATTCAGCGCGGCTTTAAGGGACTTCTTCAGATCCTTCAGTTTGTTCCCGGTCAGGTTGGCGACCACCCCCTTCATGTAACCGGCCAGGAACTCCGGACTAACCGATTCATCTTCCTCCCGGTCCAGCACCTCCAGTTCAGTCACGTGGCGTATTACTTCCAAAATGTTCAGCGCGGTCAGTAACGCGGCCTTCTCCTGGTGTTCCAGCACCTTGGGGATCTGCTTGAAGGTGGCGTTGAAGATACCCTTCAGGTCTTCGCTAACCTTATCGGCATTCCGGATGATCCAGAGTTTGAACTCGTTGATCTCCCGGGTGAACCGGTTGATAAGACCGACCGACTCTTCCTCCTCCATCACCAGCATCTTCATCCTGGTGGTGAGCGCGTCAATGGGAAAGTCCGGCAGATAGATGTCGCAGCCGGAATGAACCGCCAGGTGGCTCACCCCTTCGGAATAATTAATAAAGTCAACCTCAAAATCCTCTCCGTAGACCGGTTCCCGCCCCAGTTCTTCTTTCAGAGCGTTCTTCGCCCAGACCATATAGAAGGCGCTGGAGGAGACGGTATCAAGATCGCCTCCGCCTTCCTTACCGATCCCCCGGTTGACTCCCTTGCCGTGAATAATAAATATCTTCTTCCTCATAAAAATTTCCTCCCTAAATTTTTATTCAAAACAATTCTAAAACAAGATTAACGTCTCCTTAATCTACTGTCAAGGTTTGAACTGGGGAGATTACGTAAAATAAATTTAATTGAAAAATCCGGGCGCCTGAGCCAGAATATAATCCTCGGCTCCGCCCGAGATCAAGTAAACTTGACCACTACAAAAAAACAAACTAACCACATAAAATAATAGAGAACCCTAAAATTTATTGGGAGGAAATTTTATGAGGAGAGAGTTCATCGGCATCATGGGAAAATTAACCTGTGAACTGGGAGAAGAAGAAGGGATGGCCATCATAAAGGTCGGGGGACAGGCCGATATCTATACGTCCACTGAGCTGAGTAAAATCTTAGAGGCGTACCTGGCCCGGGGCCGGGCCAATCTTCTGCTCGACGTGGAAGACCTGGAATACCTGGACAGCTCTACCCTGGCTACTCTCCTGAGGATCCAGAAGAAGGCCACGAGCCGCGGGGGCGCCCTGAAGCTCCTTAAACTAACGGGAGAACCCCGTAAGGTTTTCGAGGTGAGCGGTTTTCTGAATATATTCGAAAACTTCGACGATCGGGGAGCGGCAATTCGAAGTTTTGAAGGTTCCAACGGAGATTAATTCATTGTCTTACCTGGGGAAATCCAATATATTTTTTTTCGTAGAAAAATTATAAGCCGGAGTGGTGAAACTGGCAGACACGCGGGATTCAAAATCCCGTGAGGGCAACCTCGTGAGAGTTCAAATCTCTCCTCCGGCATTCCAGGATGGGTTCTGCGCCGGAACCGGGTCGCGCGGTATCTGACGGGGAAGATAAGAAAGGAGAAGTCATCGGTGCCCGGATCAGCCAAGCTCAACTGATTACTGATTACCGGTTACTGATTACTGTATTTTCTGAACCACTCGACACTGCGGCGGATCCCCTCTTCCGTTGAAGTGGGGGGGGCATATCCCAACACGCTTCTTGCCTTCTCGATGCTAAAACTGTAATCGTTCACCGCCTGGGCAATTCTATAGGGGGTGATCACCGGGGGACGGGTGGAACCGAAGAAGGCGTATACCTTCTCCAGAATACCTGCCGTTAGAAGGAGCGGCCGGGACGGAAGCGCCCACCGGGGAGGTTTTACCCCCATCTCCTTCGCGATCAGAGCCAGAAAATCGCACCAGGGAATGTCATTTCCGTCGGAGATATTGAACGCTTCCCCGGAGGAACATTCGGCCTTAAGGGCCAGTTCAGTCGCCGCGACCAGATTACCTATATAACAGGGAGAGGTAAGATATCTCCCGCCGGCCGGAAATCCGGGCATTCCTTTCCGCAGTGCCTCAAACAATGGATATGTGGTGGTCAGATCGTCGGGGCCGAAGACATTGGATAGCCGAAGGATGACCAGATCGATTCTGTCTCTGGATCGAAGAAGCTCTCTCTCAGCCGCGAGCTTGGTCAGACAGTATGGGTTGGGAAAGGGTGCCGGAGGCTTTTCTTCCCCGGTTAACCGGTTGCCCCCGAAACCATAGATAACAGTCGAGCTGAAATGGATAAATCGTCCAACACCCCCGGCGATTGAAGCCTGCAACAGATTAACCGTCCCTTCCACGTTCGTCCGATAGAAATTATTATAATCGCCCCAGTCACTCGATCGGGCCGCCGTATGAATAACCACATCGAAGCCTTGAACCTTGTCCTTCAATGGTTCGTTGAGGGATCCGTAGAGAAGGTGATAAGAGCCATCTTTAAGGCGGAAGAGATTGGAGGTCTCCCGCACCAGTCCGCTTACCTGGTAGTCCGGATTCGATGTAAGGCGGCGGAGGAGGTGAGAGCCGATAAAACCGTTGGCTCCAGTTATCAATATCTTCATCCCTGCTTCTCCATCAGGAGCTTGGCCGAGCAATGCAAAATAGTAACTGGCTTTATATTAATTGATTACCATGGAGTAATCATGGAGTGATTTATATTGTTAAAATATGCTGTGACGATTATATTATTATTAAAATTTTTCGGAGGAAAATTTTAAGCCCCTGTAGCTCAGGAGGATAGAGCACCGGTTTCCTAAACCGGGTGTCGGCCGTTCGAATCGGCCCAGGGGTATTCCTTCCTTCCGATAGCTGAGAAGAGAATAATCCCCGAGATCAAGAGCCAGCAGAAGACAGCCGCCCCGAGAGCGGCGGCGGGAAAGAAAAGGTGATCTGAGGGAGACGCCTGGAATCCCCGGAGTACTCCGTAAACCCCTAATGACAGGAGACCCCCCACCACGCTCGCCTCCCACCAATGAATTTCTTGGCGCGCGCGCGTTGGCCCGGACCGGGGGAAGAAGATTAAGGCGAAGACAATCTGGAGTATGACAACGGAGGCGGCCGCTAGAATCAGGATATACATCTCCCGGAAAAAGCTCAGCGAACTGGGCGGACGGATAGTCCTCGCTAAGAGAAATAACCCGGGATAGATCAACCGGGCAAGTCGGAGATAGAGGGGAAGGATCAGGAGCGGGATTAGGAAGAAGAGGATCCTCGGGACCAGGGTCCGGGGCGCGACTTTCTCCGGGATGAGTGGGACGAAGGGAATGATTCGAAACGCGATTTCCCGGGCGTACCCGTGGTACGGATACCAGGTGCGGGTGCGCCCCCATAAAGCAAAACGGGGAGGTTCGCGCCCGAGGCGCGGAGAGTCAGTCGGATTCACCTGGTGCCTGATGCGTGCGGCAGGTCTCTTCCGGGGTACTCCTGAAGATGCGGGTATTTGGAAAGCAATCGACATAATACGATCTCTCCCTCTAATGAGATGGCATCAGTCTATTACAGGCAGTAACATTTGCCAAACGAAAAGTCGGCGCGGGGACCGCGGAGGCTAGTTTTTAATTGACCGGGCAAAGTCTAAAAGGTATCTTATAATATGTCTGCTGTATAAAGGGCAAAGGCCGGCAGATTGAAAATCAGAAAACTTGTCCAAAAGAAACGGACAAAGGAGGAAGAGATGAAAAGATGGGCCTGGGTATTGAGCCTTTTGATGGTTGTTGCCTTCAGCGGATGCATCAAGATGGAACAGGACATTACCCTCAATAAGGATGGATCCGGAAGCGTCGAATTCATGTACGCTATGAGTGAACAGACCATCAACCAGATGAAAGCGATGGCCCAGATGGGCAAGCAGGAGGGAGAGGAAGCGGAGTTGGACGACAATCAATTTGAATTTGATGAGGCCAAGGTTAAAAGCAAGTTTGAGGCCATGAAAGAACAGGGGATTGTCTTGAAAAACGTTGAGACTACGACCAAAGGCGGCTGGAAGTACATGAATATCGCTTTTGACTTCAAGGATATCTCCAAGTTGAACGACGCCGAGGCTATGGGAGACAGCCCGATTACCATCACCAAAAACGCTGACGGAAACTATGTCATCACTTCCAAGATGTCAGGTGATGAGATGGGCGGTGGCGAAGCTGATACGGAACAGATGAAAGCCATGCTCCCGATGCTGGCTGGAATGCGGGTCGCAATGAAGATCCATACCCCGGGGGCAATTATCTCCACTACCGCTCCGATCAAGGGGAAAGATACCGCTGAGTGGATCTTTGACGTGGATAAAGATCCGGACTCTGTCTTGAATATGTCCAAGTCCAAGATGGAGATTGTCTTCGACGGCAAGGGTTGCACGATTCCGGAAGTTAAGTAATTCCCTTTTTAAGCGGGATTGTTTTTACAGCCCTCACCGGCAACGGTGAGGGCTGTCTGTTATCTTATTCCCGAAGGGAAAAAAACAATTGAATGAATTCATCAGTTCGGGTGTCTAAAAGAGCATGAGGGGCAACACACATTCAAGCTTCATCTTTCTCCTCCTGGCCGGTTTAATAATCACCGGCTGCGCAACCGGGATCAGGTTCACGGCGGAAGAAGATACGGCGGAAGGTCCGTTCTATAATGATGGTCTGGAAGATGACACGGGAGTGAAGAAACCGATCACAAACCTGCTGGCGGGGGAGAAACTGACCTACGACGTGAGCTGGATCGGCATCCCGGTCGGCCAGCTCATTCTGGAGAATCACGGCCTGGAGGTCATCAATGAGGAGGAAGCCTATCACCTATCCTTCACCACCATCTCTAATGAGTTCCTCTCCAATTTCTTTAAGATCGAGGATACGGTCCATACCTGGATCTCTCGGGAGGGAGGTTATCCTCTCCGGTTCGAAAAAGTAATCAAGGAAGGTCACTACGGGAGGCACGAAGTTGTTGAGTACAATCAGGAGAGACAGACCGCCACCTATAGCAGGGAGGACAAGAAGGATCGAAAACCCAGGACGATGAACATCCCTCCCGACGTCCAGGATGTACTCAGCATGGTTTACTGGCTGCGGCGGCAGCCGATGGGACTGGGAAAACAGTTGAGACTGGACGTGAACGCCGACGAGAAGAACTGGAAGGTCGAGGTGGAGGTTGTCGAGAAGGGTCTCTTCGAAACCGAGCCGATCGGAAAGGTCAAGGCTTTTGCCATGAAGCCCAGCGCTACCCATAACGGAGACCCCTTGAAGAAGGGAGACCTCCTGGCCTGGGTAACGGTAGACCGGCGCCGGATCCCCCTGGCTTTTGAGGTAGAGACACCGATCTTCGGCAGCGCGGTGGCGGTCCTCAGTGACGCGGTGCTTCCCCCGATGCCGGAAGATCAACTGGAAAGCGATGAGGAAGGGGAAGAGACACCGGAATATATCTATGAAGCGGGCGACTGGATCAAAGGCCTAACTCAGGCGGTAGACAAAAGTTATAATAATTAAGACAGCCGGGTGCCTTATGAATCATGCAATCCGTATGGCAGCCGCGGTGAAGCATGTCACCATTCACCAATCACCAGTCACCAGTCCCTATTCCCCAACCACCTTAAAGGCGACTCTCAGTTTCACCTGGAAGTTGACCACCTCCCCGTCCTTGACTTTTCCGCCCATGTTATCAACCTCATACCAGGAGATCTCTCTTACAGTCTTGCTCGCTTCGGCGATGGCGGCTTTGCTCGCCTCGGCATAGCTGACCGGGGAATTCCCGATGATCTCGATTATCTTATAAAGATTAGCCATCCCTCCCTCCTTCCCCGGATCCGGGGTTTATGGTTGTGGGGTCAAACCTTGATTTAGCATTTAAGGGGCTATTAGCCCGGACGCGGCGGATGAGCGCGTTGGTGGAAGGATCGTGACTTAAGGTCGGCTCTTCCCGGGATGTAAGTTCGTCCAGAATCTGCTTGGCCAGAATCTTCCCCAGCTCCACCCCCCACTGATCGAAGGAGTTGATATCCCAGATCTGTCCCTGGGTAAAGATCTTGTGTTCGTAAAGGGCGATCAACTGCCCCAGAACCGAGGGGGTGAGACGCTCGGCCAGAATTGTATTGGTCGGCCGATTCCCTTCGAAGGTCTTGAACGGCACCAGGCTCTCCTCCACCCCTTCCGCCCGAACCTGATCCGGGTTCTTACCGAAGGCCAGGGCTTCCGGCTGGGCGATGAAGTTGGCCAGTAGCTTCTCATGGTGATCGCCCAGGGGATTATGTGAGGTACAGAAGCCGATGAAATCGGCCGGGACAAGTTTGGTCCCCTGGTGGATCAACTGGTAGAACGCGTGCTGCCCGTTGGTACCCGCCTCGCCCCAGACGATGGGGCCGGTCTGGTAGTTCACCCGCCGCCCCTGCCGGTCAACTGACTTGCCGTTACTCTCCATGTCCAGCTGCTGAAGATAAGCGGGGAAACGGCTCAGATATTGATCATAGGGGAGGACGGCGTAACTCTGGGCGTCGAAGAAATTATTGTACCAGATCCCTACCAGCGCCAGGATCACCGGCATATTCTCACCGAAGGGAGCGTGGTGAAAATGGTGGTCCATAATGCGGAACCCCGCCAGCATCTCACCGAAATGCTCGGGCCCGATGGCAATCATCAGGGAGAGCCCGATCGCCGAACAGAGCGAGTACCGTCCCCCGACCCAGTCCCAGAACTCAAACATGTTCTCGGTATCGATCCCGAAAGCGGTAACTTCTTCTCCGTTGGTAGAGACCGCCACGAAATGGGCACCCACCGCCGCCTCGCTCCCCAGCGCCCTCACGCACCAGTCACGGGCGGACCGGGCATTGGTCAATGTCTCCTGGGTGGTGAAGGTCTTGGAGCAGATAATAAAAAGGGTCTCGGCGGGATTAAGATCCCGGACCGTCTCGGCAAAATGGGTCCCGTCCACGTTGGAGATAAACCGCACCGTCAATTTAGGGTCGGCGTAAGCCTTCAGAGCCTCGGTCGCCATCGCCGGCCCCAGGTCCGATCCCCCGATCCCGATGTTGATCACATTGCGGATCGGCCTCCCGGTAAAACCCTTCCATTTCCCGGAACGAACCTTCCGGGCAAACGCGCTCATCCGCCCCAGTACCTGGTGGACGCCCGGGACCACGTTCTCCCCATCCAACAGGATTGATGCCCCCTCCGGCGCCCGCAAGGCGATATGAAGCACCGAGCGGTTCTCGGTCCGGTTGATCTTCTCCCCTGAAAACATAGCGTCAATTGCCTTCCGGAGGCCTACCGCCTCCGGAAGAGCGAGAAGCAGCCTCATCGTCTCTTTCGTAATCCGGTTCTTACTGTAGTA